>DFFY01000057.1 GCA_002371115.1 Bacteroidales bacterium UBA3764 | reverse complement strand
TCACCGGCCAGCGCCGCGTGAGTTTTGAATACACGGTCTTTAAAGGCTGGAACGATACCCCGCGCCACGCGGACGGCCTCCTGAAACTCCTGCGCGGCCTGGAATGCCGGGTGAACCTGATCCGTTTCCATTCCATCCCCGATTTTCCATACACCACGGCCTCGCAGGAGGCGATGGAAGCGTTCCGCAGCCGCCTGGAAAAAGGCGGTGTCACCGCCACCATCCGCGTCTCCCGGGGGGAAGATATTTTTGCCGCCTGCGGCCTTTTGGCCGGAAAACACAACCTGACATGAAAAAATGCATCCTCATACTCACCGCTCTCCTGGCCGCGCTGACTGCCCTGGCTCAGACTGCCACGGAGCCGCTGTCTTCCACCTTCGGCCTGGACGAGAAAGATGCCGAGGCGGTCCGTGCCATCCGCTACCGGATGGCGAAAATCCGCAAGAAACGCCCGACGGTTGCGCTGGTCTTGTCCGGCGGCGGAGCCAAGGGAGCTGCCGCGGTGGGCGTGCTCAAGTATCTGGAACAGTACGATTTTCCGGTGGACATGGTGGTGGGAACCAGTATCGGCGGCATGGTGGGGGCCATGTACGCCCTGGGCTATGACGCGGACTACCTGGATTCCCTGTTCATGAACATGGACTGGAGCGTTGCGCTGAGCGACAAAGTGGACCGCAAATACGTCCCGTATTCCCGCATTCGCTACAAGGAGAAATACATGTTGTCGTTCCCCTTTTATTATAGGGCCGACGACTACAAAAACTTCATTCAGGGCGATATGCCCTTCGCCGCCGGCAGCAACCGCCAGCTCCGTCTCGGCGCCGGAAAAGAGGGGGACGACATGAGCTCGCTCGCCCGGAACAGCCTCCTGGGCAGCCTGCCTTCGGGCTTTGTCTTCGGCCAGAATGTAAACCAGCTAATCACTTCCCGCACAGTTGGTTACAGCGATTCCACGGACTTTTTCAAGTTCCCCATCCCCTTTGCCTGCGTGGCTACGGACATCGCTTCCGGGCGCGCCAAAATCTGGCACGAGGGTTCCATCAACCTGGCCATACGTTCCACCATGTCCATCCCGGGCCTTTTCGCCCCCGTGCGTACAGGCGGTATGGTGCTGGTGGACGGCGGCATGCGCAACAATTTTCCCGTGAACATTGCGCGGCAGATGGGTGCGGACATCATCATTGGCGTGGACCTTTCCGGTGACAACGCCGGCGCGGAGGACATCCAGAACCTGGCCGACATCATCATGTCCACCATGAACCTCTTTGACGATGATGCCTTCAACCAGAACATCAAGAATGCCGACATCCGCATCCATCCGGACCTGGCGGGATACAACATGCTCAGTTTCAACAGGACGGCCGTGGATACCATGTACAACCGGGGATACAGGGCGGCGGAAGCCCTGAAACCGCAATTCGAGGCCATCCGTCATCGTCTGGGCACGGCCAAGCGCAAACTGAACGCCCGACCGGCCACGGATCTGGCCAGCCGCCCCGTGCTTATCGGGGACATCGACATTGTCGGTGTCGATGAACGGGAAGCGGAATACATCCGTTCCAAAATGAAGGTGAAAGCCGGCACGGAGGCATCCAAAAGCCAGATAGAGGACGATATCGCCGCCATCTTCGGCAAGGGTGCATACGACTATGTGACCTACGAGCTGCGCGGAAAGCAGGAGCCTTACCGCCTGCGCGTGTTGTGCAAGCGCGGCCCCATGCACCAGATTGGCCTGGGCGCACGCATGGACACGCAGGATATTGTATCCTTGCTGCTGAACGTGGGCCTGAACACCCATGCCATGAACGGCTCCTCCCTGGACATGACCGCCCGTATCAGCATCAATCCGTATGTGGATGTGCTGTATGCCTACAATGCACCCAATTTCTCCACGTTCAATTTCAGGGCCGATGCCCGCTACCTGAGCCGGAGTACCTTCCTGGCGGGAACGAACATCTTCAATATCCAGCTGTTCAACAGCAACCAGGAAGTTTACTTCTCCAACATGCACTGGTCGGCCTTTGACGTGAAACTGGGCCTGAAGAACAATTTTACCAAAATCTTCAATGTGCTCTCCGACGGCAATCCATCGGCGGTATATGAACTTACCGGCGGCTCCGTCCTGGACTATGCCGGGCTGGTGCTGGACGGGCGCATGGAAACCATGGACGACGGCTATTTCCCCACCAAGGGTATATCGACAGGTATCCATGCCGACGTCATTTCCGATGTTCGCCAGTGGGGAGGCGGGAAGGTCCCGGTGCACATCATAGCCGCCATCGACGGAAAATTCCCGGTGAGCTTTGGCCGTTTCACGCTTATGCCGCAATACAATTTCCGTGTCATCTTCGGCCCTCAGTCACCGGTGCTGTACGCCAATATGATAGGCGGGGATTTCCCGGGCCGATACCTGGAGCAGCAAATACCCTTTGTGGGCATCAATCATGCATATGTTGTGCATAACCAGTTGGCACTCTTGCGTTTGGATGCCCGTTTCCGCCTATGGAAGAACCACTACGTCTCCCTCATGGGCAATGGTGGCTATAGCTTCGAGGCCTTCGACAAGCGCATAGCGGAAGGCACCTGGCTGGGCGGCGTGGGCATGGGCTATGCGTACAACTCCATCGTGGGCCCGCTCAAGGCCACGCTCCATTGGTCCAACCTCACCAACTCCGTGGGCTTCTACCTGTCCCTGGGCTATAATTTTTAATGCCGATGGAAACCGCCGCCGTCCTCTCCCGTTTGCAGAAGCAGTGCTCCAAGGCGGAGTATTGCCGCTCCGACATGTACCGCAAGGCGCTCAAGGCGCTGGAGGGTGATGCGGAGGCCGCCGCCCGGGTGGTGGCTGCGCTGGTGGAGGAACGCTATGTGGACGACGCCCGCTTCGCCTCCGCCTTCGCGCGGGAAAAAGCCGCCCTGCAGGGCTGGGGCCCGGTGAAAATCCGCTTCCAGCTGCGTGCAAAGGGCGTTTCCGAGGCCGATATTGCCGCCGGGCTGGCGGAAGTGGAACCTGCCGCCGCCTCGGATAAGCTCGGGCGGGTGCTCGCTGCCAAGGCCCGCTCCCTGGAAGGGGACCCGCAGCGCAAACTGAAACTCCTGAAATTCGGACTCTCCCGCGGCTACGAATATGACGCCGTGGAGGCTGCTTTAAAAGATCTCCTATGAAACGCATCCTTGTCCTTGTGGCCCTTGTGGCCGCTTTTACCGCCAACGCCCAGCGTTACACCAATCCCGTTCTGCACCTGGATTATTCCGACCCGGACGTGTGCCGGGTAGGGGACCGCTATTACATGACGGCATCGTCCTTCAACTGTTTTCCGGGACTGCCCATCCTGGAGTCGGAAGACTTGGTGCATTGGGAGTTGACGGGCGCGGCGCTGCTCTCCTACGACCCGGCTTTCCGCGATGGCGTGGAGCATGGCAACGGCGTGTGGGCACCCGCCATCCGTTTCCATGACGGCTGGTTCTACATTTATGTGGGCGACCCGGACCGGGGCATCTTCATGGTGAAGACGCAAAACCCGCGCGGGCAGTGGTCGGAGCCCGTTTGGGTGGTGCGGGAGAAAGGATTTATCGACCCCTGTCCGTTCTGGGACCAGGATGGTAGGGCATATCTGTCCCATGGCTGCGCCGGTTCCCGCGCCACGCACAAGAGCGTGGTGTTCGTGGCCCCGCTTTCTGCGGACGGAACCTGCCTGGAGGGTCCTTCCCGCGTTGTGTATGACGGCCACCTGACCCAGCCCACCATCGAGGGAACCAAATTTTACAAGCGAGGGGAGTGGTACTACATTTTTGCTCCGGCCGGCGGCGTAGCAACCGGCTGGCAGACGGTGCTGCGTTCCGCGAGCCCCTGGGGGCCGTGGGAGGAGCGCATCGTAATGGCCTGGAAGCCCGGCTGCATCAACGGTCCGCACCAGGGTGCGTGGGTATCGGCCCCGGACGGCTCCGACTGGTTCCTGCACTTCCAGGACAAAGGGGCCTATGGCCGCATCCTGCACCTGCAGCCCATGGTGTGGCAGGCCGATGGCTGGCCGCTGATTGGCGAGGACCCGGACGGTGACGGCGTGGGCCAGCCGGTAAAGGCCTGGGAGATTCCCTTTTGTCATACCGAGCGAAGCGAGTGTATCTCCTCTCCTTACGGCATTGGCCTGGAGTGGCAGTATCCCACCATTCCGTCCCCGTATTGGCACTGCGCCCTGCCGGACGGCGGCATCCGCCTGTATTCGGTAATCCAGAAAGACCCGCAGGCCAACCTGTGGAATTGTCCCAACCTGTTATTGCAAAAATTCCCCGCAGAAGCGTTCACGGTCACGGCCCGCATGACCTTCATGCCCAATCCCGCCCTGGACGGGGAGCAGGCCGGTTTCCTGGTGCAGGGCGACGCCTACGCCGGACTGCGTCTGGTGGACACCCCGGACGGCGCCCGCCTGGAGTACTTCTCCTGCCTGGACGCTCCCGAAGGCACGGCGGAGGAGGTGAGCGTTCTGACCACCCTTCCATATACCCTGCAGGAACCGGACTTCCCGTATGCTTCCGGCAATGTCCCAGCGGTGCATTATCCCACTTTCCAGCGCACGGAAATATGGATAAGACTTACCGTTAGACCGCGCGCTGTGGAAGGCAATGTTCCGGATGCTGTATGCCATTTTTCCTACGCGCCGGACGGCAAGCGTTTCAAGCAGGTGAAGCAGGAATTCATTGCCCGGCCGGAACTTTGGATTGGGGCCAAGTTCGGCTTCTATTGCAACCGCCCCGTCTGGAAAAACGACGGTGGCTGGGTGGATGTGCAGGACCTCAAGATTCAGTAATCCTACACGTTGTAGCGAGTGAGAAGATCCATGTGCATGTAATTGTCAGGCGTTTCTGGCTTTCTGTGGAATACAATGAATTCCGCGAGGGTGTGGATGGCGTTCTGTACCTGCTGGTCCGGATGTTGGGCAATGAGCATGCTTACAATCCCTTTCCGCAGACCATCAATGTTGGCTTTCAGGTTGTCAAAGCCGATAACCCGCATGCCCGGGATGGGATTGCGCTCCAGGAAGGGGACGATGAGGTGGACGCGGGAGTTGAACGTAACAATATGACGGACGCCCGGAAAATTGATAAAAAAGGCAGACAGCGTCTGGTCTGTCGCCACCGGGTCCGTCGGGTTCACGAAGAGGGTTCTCAGCGTGCACTGCGGATTGTGTTCCCGGATGTAGGCCTGGAATCCGGCTCTTCTTTCGATGGTAGGGTCCGAGGAACGTTCCTTGTCCCGCATGACACGCACCACCAGCACCTCCTTCACGGGATTTCCTTGCAGGAGCATGTCGGCACATAGATACCCGCTTTTGTAGGCCGGAATGCCGTAAAAGGCCAGGTAACCGGCAGGGTCGGCCAGTTTGGTGTCCACGAACACGTACGGGATGTTGCGGGCGCTGAGTTCCTGTGCAAACACTTGCGTCTCAAATTGGAACATGGGGGCGATGACTACGCCGGCGGGCTTGCTTTCCAGCACCTGGGTGCAGGTTTCGCGGAAGGAGTCTGCGCTGACCTCGTCGTAGGTGAAAAGCCGGGTGGAGATGCCCACCTGTTTTTCTTTCGCTTCCGCTTTCCTGATCCCGCTGATGGCCAGCTCCCAGTAGGACCCCTCCTCCGGACGGGGGAGCAGGACGGCGATGCAGCCTTTGTCCTTCCCGGCCAAAAGGGAAGCGTAAACATTGGGTTCATATCCCATTTCACTGATGCAGGCCATGACTTTCTCATAGCTTTTCCGGGAAACTTCGCCGCGGTTGTGCAGTACGCGGTCCACCGTGCCTTTGGAAAGGCCGGTGAGGCGGGCAATGTCGTTGATGGTCACTTTCTCCATGATACCGCAAAGGTACGAATATTTTTCGATGCCTGTAACCTGTTGATAACTTCTGTTGAAAAATTTCCGTGCGCGGTAACGGAAATCAAAAAACATGTAAGTTTGCGGGACCAATTAGTTGAAAATTAAAAGCTAAAGACCGCATCTGTCCTGAGTAGAACACTCGCAATCACCCTTCTGGCAGCCTCCTGCTGCGCCCAGACGGAAAACACCGTGTATGAAGGCGTACCCTTTGAGATGCCCCGTATCCAGCTTCCTTCCATCCCGCAGCGCAGCGTATGCCTGACGGATTTTGACGCAGTGGGGGACGGTGTAACGCTGAATACGGAAGCCTTTGCCAAGGCCATCGACCAGCTGGCCCGGCAGGGGGGCGGCCGCCAGGAAGTGCCCGCATCCTCACCGCTGCCGAGGCAGAGGCCTTCTCCTCCAAGCAGGCCGTGCTGGGCTGGTAAACCCTTTTTTGAGCGTGATTGCTAACGGACTGTCTGTTGGCGAGTTGTAGTATAATCCTCGTTCAAAAATTGAACGAGGATTATTGTGCATTGTACTGTGTACCAATTGTTTAGCTATCGCTGACTCTGCGGGGATTTCGGGCCTGTTACAATGTGCCCCCTCATTTGTTACATAGGTGTTTTTACGCGTGCGCAAGAGGGATTATCTTTGCAGCGTCAACACGTAATTGTTACACTATGAATCAGAAAAAGCTCAGCTATCTTTGCCCGCAGGCCGAGGTCATTTCTCTTGGGGCCCGGGAGAACTTTTGTCAGTCGTCCAGTACGGATGTCAATCTGGGGGCGGGAAATATTATCGATGGAATGGAAATCAGTCCTATCACCTGGTAAATCGCGAGAGAATATGAAAAAGTTTTTTGTTCTGGCGGCAAGCGCCTTTGTTCTGTTCTCCTGCGCCAAGGAGACCCGGGAGGAAACCGTATCCGGTAACCAGGTGACCTATCATGTGGAAATTGCCGGTATCACCAAGGCCGAACTGGTGAATGGCGGGGACGCCACGCACGTGAATCTCAAATGGAAGGAAGGGGATAAACTGGCCTTCAAGTTCAGTGACAATTCTGTTCAGCAGGGGAGCGTCGCCTTCGATGGGGACGAGGCACACGTATCCGTCAAAGCCCCTTCCGGTACAACGCTTACCGACTGCTGGTTCCCGTTTTCTGAGGAGAAACCGACGGCCATTCCCGTCAATCAGAGTGCCGCCACCATCAATTTCCCTTTGGTGATGAGCAGCATCAGCGGCAACAAGGTGACACTTTCTGCGCTGGTGGAAGACTGGGCCATGGTCCGTGTTTCGCTGAAGAAGGGGAGTATGGGCGATGCCCGTAAGCTGAAGTATGTAAAAATCAAAAACAATAACGGTGCCGCCAAGCCGGACCTCATTCAAATCAGCACTACGGCTACGCTTACGGACGATGTGCTTACCTTCGACTTTGTGGTTCCCGCCGCCGAGTGCAAGCCGCTGGAAATCATTGTGGGAGACTCCAACGGCCTGGAATACCGCCGCAAACAGGCTGCCAACTTTACCCTTGAAAAGGGCAAGGCCTATCAGCTCCCGGTCATTGCTGATGTGGACGATACGGGCCGTCATATCTGGTTCATGGGTTCGGGCAGCGCTACCGCAAATGCCGCAGAGACCCCTATCTTGTATTGGTGGAAGCAGTCGGGCACCAACAGCTCCACAACAATCGACACCGATAACATGGCCTATAATGACGGCTATTCAACCATAACGATGGATGACAAAGCTTCAGCCAAAACCGATTTCCAGGCCTGGGTATGCGCGATGTTCAATAAGTTCTACAGCGCAGATGGAGCAAGCCGCTCAAATGCCCGAGATAAAAATTTCCCTGTCTATGCAACTCAAAATGGTAATGGCCAAATTCCATTTGTCGCTGTTCATACAGGTAATTATCCCTTCTTCGCCATCAAGATGTCCAATCCTGCGAATTACGGTTCCTCCAGAAAGATTCGTTTACAGACTGATACCCGCGAAGCGTTGGACGGTTTGTCAGCAGAAGTCTTCGTAGATGGCATCGGCAACGGCGACAACAAGTATTCTTATCTGGAGGGATACGAATCGGAGGACGAGACCGTGATTTATTATAACTTGTCAACGGCCATTATCGGCGGAAAAGGTGTGCTTCCCAATACCCGGGTCATTCCTTTCAAGACATGGCAGCTCCGTTTTTACGATGTTCACTATGACACCGCTCAGGACTCCGCTCCTACCTTCAACCTTTACTGGGCCGGCTTCTTTAACAGCGTGAAGGAACTCGAAACCTTCGCCGCCGCCCACTGAAATAAACATAATGCATAACTACGCTATGAAAAAAGAAAACTACTTAGTGCCCGAGAGTTCATTCATTGTACTGGCTAATGCGTGTAGCCTGTGCGAGGTCAGTCCTAAGGAGTCTGATGCTAAAATTCTTGACTCTGATTATGAGGAGGAGAATGAGTGGTAATGTTTAAAGAATTGTCAGGTATGAAAAAGTACATAATATTGAATTTAGTCCTTTTTGCTTCTTTTGCATGCTCTAAGCAGGAGAATAATGATGCCCTTGTTGAAACGCAAGGCCATATTCGTACTGTTGAGGCGCTTTTAGACGACTCGCTTACAAAAGCGGATTATGGAGAGGTGGATGCCTCTGACCCTGAGCATAAAAAGATTTCGTTTTTGTGGCAAAATGGAGATAAGGTTGGAATTTATGTCATAAAAGGCGACGTGAACGCCTTGTTGGAAGGAACGGTCGCAGTCAGCGAGGGAACGGCTACAATCAGTTTTGATGATACGGACGTTACCGGAATCTCGGCAGTCTGGTATCCTTATAAAGCCGATCAATCAGTGGATTTAGACGCAATTCCTGCTTCTCAGGATTATACAACGGCCCATGTATGGATTCCGTTGAAGGCCACCCCTGCCTTGGAAGACGCCAGTTGGACGTTTTCTGCTTATTTAAATTATTCGGTGGTGCGTTATCGTCTTACTAAGGGCAATGCGAATCGTAAAATCATTAGTATTAAAGCCCACGACTACACGTTGGAAAATGTCAATGTCGATTTGACAGGAACAGAGCAATACTTCCATGTAGTTTGTCCTTCGGGAGAGACAATCGGTAATTTTGAGACCACCTTTACAACGAAGGACGACGAAGGGAAAACCATTGTCTATAAGCGTACAAAAGCTTCTTATACTCCTGTCGAGGGGAAAGTTACGGCATTCCCTGCCACGAGCGATTTGGATGAAACGGGAAAGGCCTTATGGACTTTTGGAAAAAAGCGCAGTTCTACCAATAGTGAATTGGTTTACTGGGGGCAATGGCATAATGAAAGTAATTTGGCACGCGTTAGTAATGATACAAAAGATGAATATGCTACTGTTACAACTGTGGGTGTGACGAATGGTGGTATGACCAAGTTCCGTGCAAATATAGGCCCCATTAACAATTACAATCACTCTTCAGATGGGGTCAATGTTGCCAATAATCAGGTTCCGTTGGAGGTCCATCCTGGGAATTATCCCATTTTTGCCGTAAAGATGACGAATCCTAAGTTGCTTGGAGATTCGCGAAACTTCTGTTTGGTGGTTTCTGATACAGATGGGAATTTTGATGGGAAAAAACTAAATAACAGTGATAATACTCAGAACTATATGGAGCCTTATAATGCGGATTTGAAAGGCCCTGTTGTGATGTACTACGATTTCAGTACTGAAAAGATAGGTAACCAGGAGGATCCGTTAAAAAATACGGTAAAAACGCTCTTAAAACGGCTAGTCATTCAGTTTGCGGATATTAAATATAGTTCTGCACAATCTACAAATCCGACTTTTGAGATTTGCTGGGCAGGTTTCTTCAATTCACTTGATGAGCTAAGGAATTATGACAAAATTGGTTTCTATGCGGATCGGATGGACGCGGATGCTGCATTATGGACTAAAGGACATAATGGGACCGTTTTGTCTATAGAGGAAAGCAATGGAGAAAAATATGTAAATGTTGTGCCGCAGAACAATACTAATAATGGTCGTGGCGACATTATACGTTCTTCACCGGTAATTCTTTCACGCGATTATCCAATTCTCGCTTTTCGTATGGATGACGTGAATGACCGTGACGACGAAACTGAAACCGGAGGTAATTTTACCCGGAATATAATCATTGATACCAATGGTTTGGGAAGTGATGGTAATACTTATAAAGGGGAATTGGGAGGTAATAAATCTTCCGGAAGAAATGCATGGAATAAGAAGTATTCGTGTGCGGACGGTTCCTCGGTCTTTGTGTATGACCTTAGTACGCAGCCTTTCGGTTCTTCAGCAGACAATGTTCTTCCAGAGGATGTGATTGTTACACTTTCGACTTTCCAAATCAAGTATGCCGATATTAAGAACTCTGATGGGTCTAACATAAAGGATATCAATAACCTTGCTTATCGTTTTTTCTGGTTCCATACCTTCCAAAGTATGCCAGATTTAACTACTTATTTAAAAGATAGGAATATTACATATTCCGAATAGTACGTTGGATTTGGTTAGCATATGTTGATTTTCACCGTCGGCAGGCGCTCGGCGGTGAATTTTTACTTGGCGGGCCGGGTGGAATTCCAGCCCTACCTCCTTGCCCGCGGGGATGGCCGCAGCGAAGTGTGTCTGGGCAAGGGTGCTGGTAGGTGGTAAAAGTTTGACCACCTAAACGCAAAATCGGGCTTTTTTGCGGTTAGCTGGCAAAATTGTCGCCAGCTAACCGCACCCGGCTTCATGTTGCGGTCCCTCTCCGGTTCCGGGCTGGTGATTTTTTGCTATTAGCATTGTCGCTTGTGAGTAAAAAAACACTTATCTTCGCAACAGAGAAAAAAGTTTTATGGTAAGAATGGACGGACTTGTGTTCACCCCAATGGAGAACATGATGGAAACCCTCCGTTCTCAAGGCGCTATTACGCACGCTGAATTAGTCGAAAAACTTTCAAAGTATTTGTAGGCCGTGGATAGTAGGGTTAGGACAACAGGGGTAGAGTTAATATATTCTTCCGAGGTAGCGAGCGAGATTGAACGGATAATCAGTTTGAACCTATCGTATTGGGGAGATTATCTTTATGAGATGGAGGATATAGGGATGGTTGTTTTCCAGCCAATTTTTGACAGGACCTCTGAAAGCACAGCATTTTACGTGAAGAGCATTCGTTGGAATTTCCCCAACAGTAGGTTTTTCTACATGTTTGATTGCTGAGAACGTGTACTTGCCCTCAATGGGCAAATTTCTCATATACATTTGGAAGTCAAGGAAAGTATATATATCTTTGTGAAAAATATATATATGGAAACGGCGGTCAAACGAAAACTGATTGATATAAAGCCTGCGGTGTTTGATTCTCTTATGGTTCAAGCCAAAGGGGAAGGCCTCTCTTTGAAGAAATATATAGAAGCGTTATTGGAAAGGGAGAGCCAAAAAAGCGGACATGGCATTCCTCACTCCGTAAAAGATGCCCGGGTTATCAGCCTGGTAGGCATTGGCAAGCGGGCTGTCGCCGCACTGGACCCCAATGATGACCGGGCTCAATACATCCTGTCCAAATGAGTAAGCGCATTTTTCTGGATACCAATCTCCTGCTGGACATTGTGCTGGAACGCCCTGGTTTCGAGGCGCCGCTGGAGGTGTTTCAGTTGGCATCGGAAGGACGCATTTCGCTATGTGCATCTTACCTTTCCATGGCCAATATTGCCTATGTCTTGCGCAAGAACTACCACGGTGCGCTCATCCCAACCATCAAGCAGTTGTCGGGCCTGATGGAAGTCTTGCCCATGACCCAAGCGCAATTGGAGAAGGCTATGCTGCTGGATGGGCCGGACTTTGAAGATATCCTGCAGGCAGTGTGTGCCCAGGATGGAGGTTGTGAGACCCTTCTCACGCATAATCCCAAACATTTTCAGATTGGTCCAGGCCTGCTACCCGGCTGGAAGTCTCCCCAGGTCCTGACGCCTGAACAATTTATGCTTATTTAAAGGGTTACACACGAAATCAGGTGGGGCCGGGAGGGACAGCGAGACAAACCGTTCCGGGAAATGTGACGAGGGCACGTGGAATTGCGAAGAAAATTTCCCAAATTTGTATCAAGAATCACATATTTGATAACACCGACATGAAAAACCTCATTCTTTCCCTGCTGGCGCTGCTGCTGGCAGCACAGGCCTTCGGGCAGAAGCTGGTGCACACGGACCGCTATGCACAGGCCAACCAGGAACTCCTCTCCCAACCCGTGGTGAGTCCCCGCGTAGTGCTGATGGGCGACTCCATCACGGACTTCTGGCCCAAACGCAGCCCCGGGCTCTTTGAGCAGCATCCGAACATCATCGGGCGGGGCATCAGCGGAGAAATCACCGCGCAGATGCTCCTGCGTTTCCAGCCGGACGTGATAGACCTGCACCCGGAGACCGTGGTCATCCTGGCCGGCATCAACGACATCGGCCAGAATATGGGTGAAATCTACAGTGAGGACAACACCTTCAACAACATCAAGAGCATGACGGAACTGGCCCGGGCGCATGGCATTCGCGTGGTGCTGTGTGCGCTCCTGCCTTCCGTGCGTTGCCGCTGGCGTCCGGAGATTGAGGACGTCCCCGAAAAGGTGGCCTCCCTGAATGCCCGCCTCCGCGCCTACGCCCAGGAGACCGGTGTTTCCCTGGTCGATTATTACAGCGCCCTGGCCGGCGAAGACGGAAAGACCATCCGCGAGGAGTACTCGCCGGATACCGTCCATCCCAATGCCGCCGGTTATGCCGTCATGGAAGCCCTCCTTCTCTCCAGCCTTTAAACAGCCCCGACAGGACGCTGTGACAAAATGTACACAGGCTTGTGACATTCTGTAAAAGGAATATCACAGGCTTTTCGCATCTTTGCATCAGGTACGGAAGGTATAACCACCCCTCCCTCCAAAACTACATTAACCAAACCATACTCATTATGTCCAACAAAATTTTACGCATCCTGCGTCTCGCTGCTTTGGCAACGGGGCTGTTTGCCGTTTCGGCGGTGGCGGCCTACGCCCAGAAGGCCGTGCACGGCAGGGTAGTGGAAGCCGGAACCGGCTACGGGGCCATTGGTGCCGCCGTGGTGGTGGACGGCTCGTCCACCGGAGCCATCACCGACGTTGACGGAAACTTTGAGCTGGCCGCTCCGGCAGGCTCTCCCGTCACGGTAACCATGATTGGCTTCAAGGAGGTGAAAGCCATTCTGGAGGAAGGAATGGTGATTCGCCTGGAAGAAGACACCCAGCTGCTTGAAGAAGTGGTTGTGGTGGGCTATGGTACCGTGAAGAAGGAATCCCTCTCCGGCGCCATCGCTGTTGTCAAGGATGAAATGTTAAAAGAGAAAGGTGCGCTGTCCAGCCCCGTCCAGGCCCTCCAGGGCCAGGTCCCCGGTGTCATCATCACCCGTGCTTCATCGGCCCCTGGCGATGAAAGCTGGAGCATGAGCCTGCGCGGCGCCGTTTCCGCCAACAACACCGAGCCTTTGGTGGTGATTGACGGTGTGGCTGCTGAAAGCGTGAATGAGCTGCGCCTCCTGAACCCCTCCGACATTGCCTCCATGTCCTTCCTGAAGGACGGCGCCGCAGCCATCTACGGTTCCCGCGCTGCCGGCGGTGTGGTGCTCATCACCACCAAGAAAGGCAAGGCCGGCAAGGCCAAGGTGAGCTACAACGGCTCCGTCACCGTGAAAACGGTGGGCCGCACCCCCAAGCTGATGGATATTGACACCTGGGCCGATGCCGTCATGGAAACCCTGGCCAACGACGGCAAGACTTCCGGCGAAACCTGGTGGAAATACGCCCTCCTGGCCAAGCAGTACAAAGGCGGCTATATAGACCTGAGCCAGCAGGCCAATCCTTTTGGAACCACCGCTTTCACCGACGTGGACGACTTCGTGTTCGACGACAAGGTGGACTGGTTCGGTTCCATCTTCGGCACGGCCGTTTCCCATGGCCATGACCTGTCCGTGACCGGTGGTACGGAGGTGAGCTCCTACCGCGTGTCCCTGGGCTATCAGTACGACGGCTCCCCGCTGCAATACGGCCGCAACAACAACCGCCGCTACAATGTACGCGCCACCAATACCTATAAGATTACGGACCATGTCACCCTGGAATCCATCCTGGGCTTCAACCGTCAGGACCAGGTGGCTCCGGTGGATGTGGGCGCCCTGCTCAGCACCACCGTTCCCATGCCGGGTCTTCCGCTCTTTACCCAGGACGGCAAGGCCTATCGTTGGGGCTCCTGGAATTCCCCGGCCGCACAGGCAGAGTTCGGCGGAGACAACAAACTGGCGGTGACCGCGTTCAATATCAATGAAACGCTCAAAATCAAATTCACCGACTGGTTGGACGGTAACGTGAACCTGGGTTACAACACCTCCAACGCCAACCGCGAAAAGGACAACCATTCCGTGGAGTATTATAACTACGCCGGCACCAAGCTGCAGGCCCTGAATCCCACGGCGGCCAACAGCTCCTATCAGAGCACAGCCGCCCGCACGGACTTCTACAGCGCATCGGCCTACCTGAACGCCCACAAGGAGTTTGCCAAGGCCCACAACACCTCCCTCACGCTGGGTGCCCAGTATGAGTTCAAGGACTACCGCTACTTTGGCGTGACCGGCAAGGACACGCAGGTGGGGCTGGAAGTGGTGAACGGCGCAGGGGAGATTCAGCTGGATCCCAAACCCAGCAAATACCAGTTTGCCGTGGCTTCCTTCTTCGGCCGTGCCAATTATGACTACAAGTCCCGTTACATGGTGGAACTCAACGCCCGTTATGACGGCTCTTCCAAGTTCCTTCCGCAGAACCGCTGGGCCTTCTTCTGGGGTGCGTCCCTGGCCTGGCACATCAGCAAGGAACCGTTCATGGAAGCTGCCAAGGACTGGCTGAGCGAACTCAAGCTCCGCGCTTCCTACGGTGAAGTGGGCAACCAGAGCGGCATCGCCAATTACGACGGCAGCCAGTTCTACTCCATGGTTGCTTCCAGCGGCGCCCTCATCGGCGGCTCCCTGGCCTCCTACATTGCCACCAACGGCACTTTCGCCTCCACCTCCCGTACCTGGGAACGCATCAAGAACTACAACCTGGGCCTGGACTTCGGCTTCCTGGACGGACGCCTGTCCGGTATGGTGGAACTGTTCCAGAAACGGAACGACAACATGCTGGTGAGCATTTCCTACCCGTCCCTGATTGGTGACAGCGCTCCCAAGGCCAACAGCGGCAAGTTCAAGGCCTGGGGCTATGAAGGCCGGCTCACCTGGCGCGACCATGTGGGCAAGGACTTCTCCTACCATATCGGTGGAACCTTCACCTTTGCCCGCAACCAGCTGGTCGATTTGGGCGGCAGTGCCAAGATTGTGAACAATGCCTTTGTCTCCAACCGCGAAGGCTATCCGCTCAACTCCCTTTTCGGCCTCCAGTTCGGCGGCAAAATCCAGACGGAAGCCCAGCGCGAAGCTTACCTGGAGAAATACTACGAGGGCAATACCATCGGCCTCACCTCCGACATCCGTCTGGGCGACAACATGTTCGTGGACCAGAACAAGGATGGTAAACTCACCGAGGACGACTATATTTACCTGGGCTCCGACACACCGGAAATCCAGTATTCCTTCAATGCCGGCGTGCAGTGGAAGGGCCTGGACTTCTCCATCGTGTTCCAGGGTGCCGGCAACCGCGTAGTATATAATGGCATTAACAACTGGACCGTGCCCATGCGCGCCCTGTACACCAACTCCACCACCGTGGCCGTTGGCAACACCTGGTCGTACGAGCATCCCGACGCCCATTATCCGGCCTATACCAACAAGAGCAACATCAACAACTACAACTACCAGTCCTCCACCTGGAGCGCTTCCGATGGCTTCTATCTCCGTCTGAAGAACATCACGCTGGGTTATACGCTGCCGGAAGATCTCCTGCGCAAGACCCGCGTCATCTCCCAGGTGCGCGTATTCTTCACCGGTACGGACCTATGGGAGTACACCCGCATCCAGGACGGCTGGGACCCGGAAGCCAAGAGCAACCCTACGGGCACTTCCCGCTATCCGTTCATGCGTGGCTATTCCTTTGGCCTCAGTTTAACTTTCTAATCAGGACCAATTATGAAATCTGTATCCAAAATACTGAGCATTGCGGCGATTGCCCTGAGTGCCGCCGCCTGCATGAACCTGGAGCCCAAGGATTCCCTGGGTGACGCCCAGGTATGGTCCAAGGCTTCCAACTACAGCTTGTTCGCCAACCAGTTCTACGCCTGGACGCGTGACTTCAACGGCTCCGGAAGCGCTACCTATATGAATGCGTTCACGGACGGTGTGCACTCCGACCACCGTTCCGACCTCATTGCCGGCCCCAACGAGAACCAGTGGAGCCAGGGCACCAATACCGTTCCCGCAACGGACGCCAACTACGGCACCCTCTACAAGCGCATCTACTATGTGAACCTGCTGCTGAAGAATGCGGAGAACTTTGCCTCCAAGAGCGACATTGCTACGCCGGTGGGAGAGGCTTATTTCTTCCGCGCCTACCTGTACTTTGAACTGGTGCAGATGTACGGAGACGTCATTTATGTGGATGCCCCCGTGGACCTGAACAGCGAGAAGCTGCAGGCCAGGCGTGACAGCCGCGTAGCGGTAATCCGCAACTGCCTGGCGGACCTCAAGAAAGCCGTGGAACTGCTCCCGGAAACGCCCGCCGAAACCGGCCGGGTAGGGAAGGGAGCCGCCAACGCCCTCATCAGCCGTGTCGGCCTGTATGAAGGTACCTGGCAGAAGTACCACAGCGGTGATGCCGCCGCATCCAGGGAATTCCTGGCCGATGCCGCCGCTGGCGCCAAGGCCGTCATGGATTCCAAGCAGTACACCCTGTTCTACAACGCCGCACTGGGTGGCCGCGACAGCTACAAGTACCTGTTCATCCTGGAAAACGTGGACTGCAATCCCGCCAAGCTCACCAAGAACGACAACAAGGAGTACATCCTGGCCCACTGCCATGACGAGGCCCTCAAGAAGATTGGGACCAACATCACCCACGGCGCCCAGAACTCCGGCGTGTACCTGACCAAGAAACTGGCCGACATGTACCGCTGCCAGGATGGCCTGCCCATCGCCAAGAGCACGCTGTTCAAGGGCTATGCCGGTCAGAACACCGAGTTCGAGAACCGGGACAACCGCATGAACGCCACCATGCTCCAGCACGGCCAGAAGTACTGGAACAACGACGGTAAGTGGCGCACTACCTGGACGGCCGCCGACGAGGAAAACGCCATGACCTGCGACCGTCGCTCCAACTCCGGTTACATCAACAACAAATGGGCGACCGAGCGTCAGGTGGACGACACCAACGAAGGCTACGACTACCCGGTCATCCGCTATGCGGAGGTGCTGCTGAACTATGCCGAGGCCAAGTTCGAGCTGGATGGCGCCATCTCTGACGAGGATCTGAACATCTCCCTGAACCTGGTGCGCGGCCGTTCCAACCCCAACATGGCAAAACTCTCCAACAACCTTGTCAGCGCAAACGGACTTGATATGCTGGAGGAAATCCGTTGCGAGCGCAGCGTGGAACTCATCCTGGAAGGCTTCCGCATTGACGACCTCAAGCGCTGGAAGACCGCCGAGACAGAAATGCCCGGCAACCTGACCGGCCTTAAACTTACCGACACCTGGTATGCAACCAACTGGACCAACCAGTCCCGTCCCAAGGACGCCGAGGGTTGCATCGTCCTGTACGACGGGCGTAGCTGGAGCGCCAAGAACTACCTGCTTCCGCTGCCCTCCGACGAGCGTCAATTGAATCCGAACCTGGGTCAGAACCCCGGTTGGTAATCGACTAAAAGCGTATGATTATGAAAAAGAGCTATATTATCCTTAGCATCCTGGCACTGGGCGCCCTGGCTTCCTGCAAAAAGGAAGCGAACCCCAAGTTGGAGCCCGTTGTGCTGGTGAAGGAGATTGCCATGACTTATGGGGCCGATGTGGCCGCCAAGGTCTATGTGGACGAGAACGGCGACGCCGTGTTCCCGCTGCAGGTGGGAAAGAACGTCACGGTGGGCTGCATGTTCACGCCCGAAGCCCACGAGCTCACCTCCAAGGAAATCCGCTGGACTTCCTCCGATGAGCAGGTGGCCACCGTTGACGACGGTGTCATCACCGGCGTGAGCGTGGGTGATGCCGGCATCACCGTGCAGCAGTATCCGTTCAGCGTAACCGCCCAGGCTACCCTGAAGGTGAAAGTGTTCAAAACCGCCGTTCCCGCTACCGGAACGGCCATTCTGGTCCCTGCGGACCGCGAGCTCCACACCGACGGAACGCCCATTGTATATGAAGGGGAGACCATCGGACTGGCAGCAACGGTCGCTCCTGCCGATGCTACTTACAAGACGGTGACCTGGAGCGTGGACAAGAGTGAGGTCGCTACCATCGACCCCATCAGCGGTGAATTCACCGGCGTAAAGGAAGGAACGGTGACCGTTACCGCCACCTGCGTGGAAGAGACGGACGTGAAGGCATCCCAGACGTTCACCATCGCGCCCAGCGTGGCTCCCACCAGCATCCGCTTCCTGAGCGAAGGCGGCCTGCTTTCCGTTGCCGACGCCACCTACAAGATTGAATTCGAGACGGTTCCCGCCTTGTGCAACCGTTCCGTGATTATCTGGCAGAGCTCCGACGAAGAGGTGGCCACCGTAGAGAAGGGCGTGGTTACCCTGAAGAAGTACGGCGACGTGGAAATCACGGCCATCTGCCCGGACAGCGAAGACCCTGAAGCTACGGCCAGCCTGCGCCTGAACATCCCGGCCGGTTACTACCACGACCACCTGGAGAATCCCGCCTTGTGGATTCCCAAGACCACGGGCATGAGCATGACGCTCAAGACCAGCGAAGCAGGGGAGACCTACTATGATATTGTCCCCAACAAGGCCAATGCCAACACCGGCCGCGGCGACTTCGGCCGCGTGGCGCCCACCTTCATTTCCCGCGCATATCCCATCATCACCTTCCGCATGGACGATGTGAACGACAAGGCCGACGAGACGGGCGTGGAAGGCAAGAAGTTTGCCCGCAACCTCAACCTGGATACCTCCGGCAATGCCGAGGACGGCACCAAGTTCTCCGGCAACGTGGGCGGTAACAACAACAAGTGGTTGCGCAAGATTCCTTGCTCCGACGGATCCGTCATCCTGGTGTACGACCTCTCTTCCCAGGCCTTTGGCAACGGTGGTGTGCTCCCGGAAAATGTCCCGGTGAACTTCTCCACCTGGCAAATCAAGTATGCCGATATCCGCAACAGCGGCAAGGAAGACATCAAGGACATCAACAACATGGCTTATCGCTTCTTCTGGTTCCACACTTTCACTTCCAACGAGGAAATGAACGCCTACCTGGCCCAGTGGACCGCCGAGACCGGCATCACCTACGAAGGCGGTCCCGGTTGGGAGGAGCCTGTGGCGCCCGAGACGCCCGCCGGCCTCAAGCTCGCCAAGACTTCCGACGTGGCTTCCATCACGGACGGCACCTACAAGATTGCCTACACCACCTCCCCGGAAACCGGTGACGACGTCCCGTCCATCACCTGGAGCAGTTCCAATACCGACGTGGCCACCGTGGCCGACGGCGTGGTGACCATCCTCACCTTCGGTTCCGTCACCATCACGGCCGAGTGCGTGGGGGATAAGGACGCTCCCGAAGGGTTCGTGCGCAAGGCCACCTTTACCTTGGACATCCCCGTGGGCTTCTACCAGGAGCACATGACCAATACCGCCCTCTGGGACAAGGGCCAGAACGGTACCGTCATCACCCAACTCACCAATGAGGCCGGTGAAAAGTACCTGAACGTGGTTCCTGAAAACCAGACCAACAAGGGGCGTGGCGACATCAAACATGTGGGCGACATCATGTTGAACCGTGCCTATCCCATCGTCACGTTCCGCATTGACGACGTGAACGACCGGGACGACGAGACCGGCGTGGAGGGTAAGCACTTCTCCCGCAACATCAACATGGACACCAACGGAAAGGGAAGTGACGACAAAGAGTACAAGGGGAACTTCGGCGGCGACAACAACAAGTGGAGCCGGAAAATCAAGTGCTCCGACGGCTCGTCTATCCTGGTGTATAACCTGGCTACGCAGGGCTTCAAGACCGGCGGCGTGCTGCCGGAAGATGTGACGGTGAATCTGACTACCTTCCAAATCAAGTATGCCGATATCAAGAACTCCGACAGCTCCAACATCCAGGACATCAACCACATGGCCTACCGCTACTTCTGGTTCCATACCTTCAAGAGCGAGGATGACATGAATGCCTATCTGACCAGCTGGTCCAGCAAAACAGGAATTACCTATGAATAAGCTTATTACCATTACCGCAGCGTTTGCCCTCATCCTGGGGGCAAGCGCCTGCAACAAGAACCTGCAGCATGGCGTAACGGACCTTACGCTGCCTGAAAAGAAGGTGGAACCGGTGGAGGTTACCTTCCAGCACCCCGGTGCCTATGTGAACGCCACCGACCTCAACCGCGCTCGCGCCGCCGTTGCTGTGGCCGATGCCACCGACCCCGTTTACGCTTCCTGGCAGAGCCTGTGCAAGAGCCCCTGGGCGCAGGAGACCATCCAGCCCAACGTACTGGAGACCGTAGTTCGTGGCGATGCCACCGGTACCGGCACCACCGAAAACTACATTATTTGCTGTGAGCAGGCAGGTGCCGCCTTCCAACTGGCCCTGCGCTGGCAAATCTCCGGTGACGCCAAGTACGCGGAGGCCGCCCGTGCCATCCTGAACGGCTGGGCTAACGGCTGCAAGCGCATCACGGCCAACGACAACAACCAGTATCTGCTGGTGGGCTTCCAGGGCCATACCTTCGCCAATGCGGCTGAATTGCTGCGCAGTTATGAAGGCTGGACCGCTTCCGAGCAGGACAAATTCAAGAGCTGGCTCCGCACCGTTTGGCTCTCCAAGGCCCAGTGGTTCATTGACAACCATGGCGGCAGCGGCGTGTGCAACCTGCACTACTGGTCCAACTGGGAGCTCGCCAACCTGTCGGCCATCATGGCTATCGGCATTTATCTGGACGACGCCGAGCTGGTGAACTACGTGAACAAGGAGTGGCTGGCCGGAAAGGGAAGCGGTGCCCTGAAAAACTTTGTCCCGTACAATCCCATTGCCGATCCTTCCGGCCACAGCGCCGCCATCGCCCAGCACATGGAGAGCGGCCGTGACCAGGGCCACGCTACGCTTTGCGTTTCCATGGCCGCCGAACTGTGCCGCATGGCGCAGAACGCAGGCCTGGATTTCTGGGGCACGGACAACGACCGCGTGCTGGCCGCCTTTGAATATACGGCCAAGTACAACGTGAAGCCCGAGGGAACCTTCATCACCACCTCCATGCCGTTTACGCGCTATGAATACTGCCCGGCCGGTTGCGGCTGCGGTTCCGGTCACGGCGCAACGCACACGGTGGTGTCTGCCGACGGCCGTGGCAAAGTGCGACCGGGCTGGGAACTCATCTATGCCCACTACATCAAGGAAGCCGGCCGTGCTGCCAACACCTGCTATTACACCAGGCTTTTCGCCGGGCAGCTCCGTTACACCGACGGCGTGCTCACGGGCGACGGCGGTGCCGGTGACAGCCGTTATGGTACCACCAACGCCGCCTTCGACCAGCTGGGCTGGGGAACCCTCCTCTTTTATCAAGGCGAATAATTTTGTAAATTTGAGGAATTTAGTTCCTCGGATATGAACAAACGACTTCGCATAGTTGCTGCAGCGGTGCTGCTCCTGGTTTCGGGGGCAGCACAGGCTGCGCAACCATCTCCTGTCCTGTTCCGCCACCTGGATGAGCGTGGCGGCCTGCCGGACAACAACGTCCGCAGTTTCCTCATGCTCCCGGACGGGCGCATGCTCATCCGCACCTCGTCCTATCTGAGTATTTTCGACGGGGAAAACTGCCGCAATTTCCAATGGGATCCGGAGCGGGTCCCCTATACGGAATACAGTGGAGAAAGCGGCATGTCCTATGAGGCATCGGCCCATTTGGTCCTGCTGAAAACCCAGGGCCAGCGCTGGGCCTTTGATGTTGCCCGCGAACAATTTGTCTATGAAGGCCTGCCCGTTGCGGAGGAGGCGAATTCCCAACCTGTTTCGCAGGATGGCCTCAACAGCCGTAACATGCAGGTGCGCGGTGCCGATGGCGCCCTGTGGGTGCTCACAGACAAGAAAGTGTCCCGCATCGGCCCCGATGGAACCATCCGCGAGGTGGTCCTGCTTCCCGAGGGAAGCGACGACCTCTTTACGGCCCTGGCCGTGGGAACGGACGGCCGCGTGTGGGTTGGATCGGCTCGCTCCGGCCTGCGGATAATCCAGGCCGATGGCTCCGTGCAGCAGCTTCCCTTCATGGAAGCCACCAACGGCCGCCGTATCGACCAGCATACGGATATTTCCTGCATCTATGCCGACAACCGGGGAGGCATTTGGATTGGAACGCAGAATGAAGGCCTGCTGTTCTCGCATCCCGACATCCTGCATTTCAAAACGGTCAACAATGGCACCCTGTCCGGCGGCGCTTTCCGCGACCAGGGCATGAAGTGCTTTGCAGAGGCTCCCGATGGCCAGGTGCTGGTGGGAACCGTCCAGGGGCTCGCCCTGTACGACCCCGCAACCAACCGGGTATCCTATCCCTGGCCCGCCCTCAAGGATGCCCTGGTCATCAGCCTGTATGTGGATTCACAGCAGGCGGTCTGGGTGGGCACTTTTTACGATGGAATCTATCGGATAGACCCTGCGACGGGCCGTATCCGCAATTATAAATGGCCGGAGGACGGCAATGTGGACCTCTCTTACAAGAGCGGCCATGCCAACCGCAACTGTGTTCGCAGCCTGCTGGAAGCACCTGATGGAACCTATTGGATTTCGGTCTATGGCGGCGTGGGGCGTTTCAACCCGTTTTCGGGTGAAATCAGTATGCTCAGTGCGGGCCATCCGGAGCTTGGCTCCCAGCGCATCGTCCGTGTACTCCGCTATTCGGAAGACGGCATCCTGGAAGGGATGGGGGACCACGGCCAGTTCCGCTACAGCGTGCCTGCAGACAGCGTACTCACGCTATCGGCAGTAAGCCCTTATCAGTCTCCGCTGGCCAAAGTGATGAGCCGGGTGGAATATGCGCCCGGAGAATGGTGGTTTACCACGGCTTCCCGTGTGGGCCGCTCCCGCCGGGGCGCTTCGCAGCCGGAAATCACCTTCTTTTCAGAAGAATACGGGATTGCGTGCGGCGCTTTTCTGGAAAATGCGGTATTGAAACACTCTTCCGGAAAACTGCTCTTTGGCGGGGCTTCCGGCTTTGTTGTGGTGAATCCGGAGGCGGCGCATCTGCCGGATAATGGCATTGCGCCGGTAATCTCCGCCATTACGGTGGATGGAGAGCCCCGCTTCCCGGAGAACGGAAAGCTGACAGTACGCTACAATGAGCACGACATCTCCCTGAATCTGAGCAATTTAAACTACGCGAATCCGTCCCTGTCCGTGTACCAGTACATCCTGGATGGGCAGGACCGGAAACACACCACGGTGTCGTCCGGCTATTCCCATCAGGTGCGGTGGAATTCCTTGCGTTCCGGCAAGTATGTGTTCCGTGCCATCGCCTCCAACAATACGCTGGAGTGGAGTCCGGAAACAGCGCTGGAAATTGAGGTGAAACCGCCTTTCTGGGCTACGGTCTGGGCGTTCGTTTTCTATGCGCTCCTGGCCGTCGTGGGCCTGTTGGGCATTACCTGGTGGGCCTATCAGCGGCAGCTGCGCCAACTCAGGGAAAGCGCCCAGGCAGAGCGGCACAGGCAGGAGAAAGAACTCTCCGAGATGAAAATGCGCTTCTTTACCAATATTTCGCACGAGCTCCGGACACCGCTGTCACTTATCCTGCTGCCGCTGGAAAGCCTGATGAAGGAGAAGGAGGAGGGAGGGGCAGAATACAGGAAACTGGACACCATGCACCGCAATGCGCAGTCGCTGCTGGAACTGGTGAACCATTTGCTGGATTTCCGCAAATTGGAAATGGGCGGCGAGAAACTGCATGCCGGCCTGGGCAGTTTCTCCGACTTTGCCTCGTCCGTGGTGGAGTCGTTCCAGCTGGGAGCGCAGGAAAAAGGGATTTCGCTCACGTTCCTGGACGAGAGCGGCAATCCGCTGGTATCTTTTGACAAATCCATGATGCAGAAGGTGCTGAACAACTTGCTGTCCAATGCATTGAAATATACGCCTGAAGAAGGGGCCGTCCATGTGCACCTGACACAGGAGGACCGTGCGCTGCGGGTGTCGGTGTCCGACAACGGACGCGGTATTCCGGCGGCGGACCTGCCGGATATCTTCGACCGCTTCTACCGGAGCGGCAATGCCGGAATCACCTCAGGGACGGGCATCGGCCTGTCTTTGGTAAAGCAATATGTGGAGATGCACGGCGGCACCGTGGCGGTGGACTCCAAGGAAGGGGAGGGCTCGGTCTTCTCCTTTACGCTGCCGCTGCCCGGCGAGGCCGACCAGCACCCGGAGGAAGAGACGCCTTCCGGGAATGCATCGTCCCGGCGTGTGCTTGTGGTGGATGACAATACCGACTTCCGGAATTATCTGATGGAAGAACTGTCCCAGCTGTACGCGGTAACCACGGCTTCCAGCGGAGAGGATGCCCTGAAAAAGCTGGCATCGGCCCAGATAGACATGGTGATTTCCGATGTCATGATGCCCGGTATGAGCGGGGTGGAACTTACCCATGCCATCAAGGAGAACGTGGAGACGTCGCACATTCCGGTGGTCCTGCTCACGGCCCGCACCTCCGACGACGTTCGGACGGAAAGTTATGAGCAGGGGGCCGATGCCTACCTCACCAAGCCCTTCCTCACGGAAATGCTGCTGGCGCGTGTCCGCAACCTCCTGGACGAGCGGGAGAAACGCATGAAATCCTTCTCCTCCGGTGCCGATGTATCGCCCATGCACGTGACCATTACCACGGTGGACCAGAAGCTGATGGCCCGTATCATGGAATGCCTGGAAAAGAACATGGACAATGCCGACTATTCCGTGGAGCAGCTGGCCGCCGACGTGGGCATGCACCGGATGAACCTGTACCGCAAGATCCAGAGCCTGTACGGCATGACGCCCTCCGAGTTCATCCGCACCATGCGCCTCAAGCGCGCTGCCCAGATTATTGCCGATGACCCCAACCTGAATGTGGCCGAAGTGGCCTACATGGTGGGCTTCAATACCCCCAAGTATTTCACCAAGTACTTCAAGGAACTTTTTGGCGTACTGCCTTCCCAATACAAGAAACCATGAGAAAACTGTTCTATTCCCTGATGCTCCTGTCCCTGTGCGGGACGCTTGCTGCCCAGCGCTACGACGTTTCTTCTCCGAGCGGCCGCCAGGCTGCGCAGGTGGATGTTTTTTCCGAGAACGGCTGCATGCGGGTGACCTATGCCACCTCGCTGGACGGCCGTAGGGTGGTGCTGCCTTCGGCCATCGACCTGGAAATAGACAACCATGTGTGGGAAATGGCCACGGGGAAGCGTACGCTCCCTAAGCTGGAGCGCTGGATGGACAATCTCAAGCTGGTCGGTATCGACGCAACCACGCGCGACACCGTGTGGCACAACGCTTATGGGGAACGCTCTACGGTGCGCGATGCTTACAACGGCTTGGTGCTGCATTTTGTAAAGGAAGACGGCTCCAAGTGTGCGCTGGACATCGAGTTCAGGGCCTACGACGAAGGCATTGCCTGGCGTTTTTCCCTGCCGATGCATCCGGATGCACTGTACCATCGTGTAAAGGCCGACAATTCCGAATTCGCATTCCCTGAGGGAACAGAGGCCTGGTACCACCTGTGGGCGCAATCCACCTTTGAACGGCTGCCCTTGGAGGGCTGGACGGACGAATGTGAACGGCCGCTCACCTTGGAACTGCCCGGGGGGCTGTATGCCGCCGTGGGAGAGGCCGGACTGGTGGATTTCCCGCGCGGGAAACTGCGTCTGCTGCGTCCCGGCGTGCTGGCGGTGGCCCTGAATGACAACGGTACCGACCTGGTGACGCCCTACGCCATGCCCTGGCGTGTGATTATGGCATCGGACCGTCTGGGCGGCCTGCTGGAGCAGAACGATATTTTCCTGAATCTCAATGAGGCATCGGCCCTATCCGATGAATCCTGGATTAAACCCGGCAAACAAATCCGCGAAACGCGGCTTACCACGGAGAACTCCCTGAAAGTGATTGACTTTGCGGCGGCGCATGGTATCGACTATATGCTTTATGACTGGAAATGGTATGGCCCGGCGTACGATTTTGCCACGGATGCCACAACGGTGATTGACGCTATTGACCTGCCACGGGTGATTGCTTACGGCGCCTCCAAGGGCGTAGGCGTGTGGGTGTATGTGAACCAGCATGCCTTGCAGCGTCAGGGTGCAGCCTTGTTCCCTGTGTACGAAAAGTGGGGCTTGAAGGGTCTCAAGTTCGGATTTGTTCAGTTTACCTCCCAGCATTGGGCGTCCTGGGTGCACGGCCTGGTGCGGGACGCTGCGCAGCATCATCTGATGGTGAATATTCACGACGAATACAGGCCCACGGGCTATTCCCGCACCTATCCTAACCTGCTCACGCAGGAGGGTGTTTACGGGAACGAGGAATTCCCGTCGGCCACGCACGACACCCAGTTGCCGTTCACGCGCATGATTTGCGGTGCGGCGGATTATACCGTGTGCTATTTCGATCCCCGTCTTAAGAACACGCATGCACATCAGCTGGCCCTGCCGGTGATGTATTTCTCGCCGCTGCAGACCCTGTACTGGTACGACACCCCGGAACGCATCAAGGAGGTCCCCGAGATGGAATTCTTTGACAAGGTGCCGGTGGTGTGGGACGACACCAAGGTGGTGAACGAGAACATGGGCGTCACGGCCGCCATCGCCCGCCGCAGCGGGGAAGACTGGTGGCTGGGCCTGCTGGGTAATGACGAGGCGCAATACGTGACACTGTCCACCGACTTCCTGGTCCCCGGCCAGCGCTATGTGATGCAGGTCTATACAGACGACCCGTCGGTGGAAACGGCCACCCACGTGGCTGTGCGCCAGTTTGTAGTGACCGGCGGCCAGCCCCTGCCGTTCGCGCTCCAGGCCCGTGGCGGAGCCGCCGCCTGGTTCCGCCCCTGGACCAAGGCTGATAGGATAGTCCGTAAACTTGGAAAGAAAATTTGCTTGTAACATGAGACAACGTTCATGGATAGTCCTGCTGCTTCTGCTGCTGGTGACCGGGCTTCCCGCCCGGGCGCAGGTGGAATGGTTTCCCCTGCAGAGGGTGCGTCTTCTGGACAGCCCGTTCCGGGAGAACCAGCTGCGGGACGCAGAGTGGCTGCGTTCCATTGACGTCAACCGCCTGCTCCACAGTTTCCGCACCACCGCCGGGGTGTACGCAGGGAAGGAAGGCGGCTATATGACCGTTGAGAAACTGGGCGGCTGGGAGTCGCTGGACTGCGAGCTGCGGGGACACACCACCGGCCATGTGCTGAGCGCCTGTGCGCTCCTGTATGCTTCCACGGGAGACGTGTATTTCACGGAGAAAGCCGATTCTCTGGTGCGGGGGCTCCGGGAAGTGCAGCTGGCGCACGGAAACGGCTATCTGAGCGCATTCCCGGAGGAACTTATCAACAGGAATATACGCGGGGAGAAGGTGTGGGCTCCGTGGTACACCCTGCACAAGATTATGGCCGGACTCCTGGACCAGTACCGCTTGGCCGGTAATGAACTGGCCCTGGAGGAAGTGAAGGCTTTTGCCGACTGGGCTTTCGGGAAACTCTCCCGGCTGGACGAGACTACCCGGAAGCGGATGATCCGCAACGAGTTTGGCGGCATGCCGGAAGTCTGGTGGAACCTGTATGCAATTACCGGGGACAAGCGTCACCGGGAGCTGGCGGAATTCTTCTACCACAATGACGTGATAGACCCTCTGAGGGCTCAGAAGGCCGATTTTGGCACCAAACATACCAACACCTTCATCCCCAAGGTGATCGCCGAGGCCCGCCGCTACGAGCTCACCGGAGCAGAGGAATCCAGGACTGCCGCGGAATTCTTCTGGGAAGAGATGCTCCGGGAGCATGTGTTCGCTACCGGAAGCCTGTCGGACAAGGAGCATTTCTTCCGCCCGGAAGATTTCAGGAAGCACATTACGGGCTATACCGGGGAGAGTTGCTGCACGTACAATATGCTTCGTCTGGCAAGGCACCTTTTTGCGTGGAAGCCATCGGCCTCCATAATGGATTATTATGAGCGGGCCCTTTACAACCATATTCTGGGAGCGCAGAACCCGGAGACCGGCATGGCGTCCTACTTCCTGCCGCTGGCCGCGGGCACCCATAAGGTATATAGCACGCCATTCGACTCTTTCTGGTGCTGCGTGGGAAGCGGCTTTGAATCCAACGCCAAGTATGCCGAAAGCATCTATTTCGAGGGTGACAACACCTTGTATGTGAATCTGTTCATCCCGTCGGAACTGGACTGGAACGGCTTCCGCGTGCGCATGGAAACGGCGTTTCCCAGCGAGGAGGAAGTAAGGCTCACCGTCCTGTCGGCCGGCAAGCGGAGGATAGCCTTCAGAAAGCCCGGCTGGAGCGGGAAGCCCGTGGTGCGCGTAAATGGCAGAACGGTTTCGGTGAAGGCCGGCGATTACCTTGTGCTGGACCGCAAGTGGAAGGCCGGCGACCAAGTCAGCGTCACCTATCCCATGTCCTACCACGTGGAACCGGCCCCGCAGGACCCTTCCGTGGGCGTGGTGATGTATGGCCCGCTGGTGATGGCGCAACCTCTTGGCACAGACGGATTTGTGGCACCACAGCCGGTGTCGGACCCTGGACAGTACAACGACTATTATACCTATGATTACCATATTCCCGCCAGTATCCCCGCTTTTGCTCCGCTTCCGGAGTCATTCGGGGGATTGCGGCCGCTTTTCTCCATCCACGAAGAGCGCTATGCCGTGTATTGGCTGTTAAATGGAAATGATTGAAAATGAGTGTGTTACTATAAATCACCTGTGTAAGAGTGTGCAGACGATTTTGCCTAAACAATTATAACAGAATGAATTACATTTTACGGTTCTTTGCCTTGACGGCGTTTGCAGGACTTGCTGCGTGCAGCACGCCGGCCTCCTTTGTGGATGAGGCGCTGGAAACATGTACAACAAAGGTAGTCCGTACGCAGGCGCGTCTGGGAACTGACTACCAGCAGTCGCCGCGAAACATAGCCCCCGGTGATTCCCTGTGGCACCAGACGGCGGTGTGCCAGGAAAACTGGACCATGGGCTTCTGGCCGGGCATCCTGTGGTATGCCTATGAAGCCTCCGGCAACGAGACCCTGCTGGCGCCGGCCCGCGGATACACCGAAGCCCTGCGTTTCATCGCCGGGCAGCCGGCTTATGACCATGACATTGGCTTTATCATGTTTCCGTCGTTCGGGAACGGTTATCGGCTCACGCAAGACCCGTCTTACAAGGAAGCGGTGCTGGCTACGGCCGGCCGCCTGGCGGAACTGTTCAATCCGGCCGTGGGAACCATCCTGAGCTGGCCGCGCGAAGTGCCCAATTTTGGCGGGCATAACACCATCATGGACAATATGCTCAACCTGGAAACGCTGCTGTGGGCGGCCGAGAATGGGGGAGACCCGGCCTGGAGGGAGATAGCCATCATGCACGCCGACACCACCCTGCGCTACAACTTCCGTCCGGACGGAACCTCCTATCACGTAGCCGTTTACGACCCGGAGACGGGCGCGCACAAGTACAGCTGCACGCACCAGGGCTATGCCGACGACTCCCTGTGGGCCCGTGGGCAGGCGTGGGGCATTTACGGTTTCACCATGGTGTACCGCTTCACCCGCGAGCCGCGATTCCTTGCCTTTGCGCAGCGGATTGCGGATGTTTACCTTTCCAAACTTCCGGAAGACAAGGTGCCGTACTGGGATTTCTGCGACCCGGCCATTCCCGATGCGCCCCGCGACGCTTCGGCGGCGGCCGTCGTGGCATCGGCCCTGCTGGAATTGTCCACCTATACGGATGGGAAGTACCGTGCCGATGCAGAGGCCATGCTGCGTTCCCTGTGGGAAAATTACCGGGCGCCGGAGAATGTGGAGGCCTTCCTCCTTCACTCTACCGGCCATCATCCCGCCGGCAGCGAGATAGACTACAGCATTGTGTATGCCGATTATTATTTCCTGGAAGCGCTCCTGAGACTGAAAAACCTCCGTTAATATGCGTCAGATTGCCTGCACACTGCTTTCCCTCCTGGTGACCTTGCCGCTCCTTTCCCAGGCACCCGTGACCGGCTGCTACTGGGAGTGGATGAACGGTAATATTTCCAAAGAGGGGATAACCAAAGATCTGGAATACATGAAGGCGGCGGGTATTGAGTCGGCGTTTATTTTCGATACCTGGATAGGGGTTGAACGGGGTCCGGTGGACTATGCTTCACCCCAGTGGGTGGAGATGGTCCGTTTTGCCTGCCAGGAGGCCCGGCGCCTTGGCATAATGCTGGGACTGCACAATGCTCCCGGCTACACGGCGACAGGCGGTCCGTGGATTCGGCCTGAAGAGTCTATGAAACAGCTTACCTGGAGTGTCTCTTCCCGCAGGAACCCGCCTGTTCCGGTGCACAAAATGGGTTTTTATCGCGATATCCGGACGTTCCGCACCACGGCGGCAGACCAGATGCTGGACCTGTCCCGCCGTCTGGAGCAGGGAAAAAGCATAACGGTGAAGCTGTCCGGAGAGAAACATGTGATTGGATTCAATCTATGGCGCGGAGAGCGGGAACAGCCGCTGGATCCTTTTGACGGACCGCGTGACTATCCCCCGCGGCTTACGGTGGAAGCCAGTACGGACGGAAAGAGCTGGAGCGCTTTGGGACAGGCCAGGGGTGTGGCGCTACGCTCCCATGACATTCCCATTCATTTTGACTGTGACCCGGTTCCCTGCCGCTATCTCCGGCTGACGGCTGACCGGGGTACCAACCTGGACAGGATTGAGGTGTTGACGGCCCCCGGCAGCGGTGTAACCTACCGGCGCGTGGGGTATACGACAACAGGAAAAACCGTCACGGCAGCCCCTGAATCTGGAATCGGCCTGGAGGTGGACAAGCTGTCCCGGAAAGGTGTAGAGGCTCATTTCCAGCGTTTTCTTGGCCCGCTTCTGGACAGCCTGAAACCATACTGCGGGACTACGCTCCGCTGGATAGTGCTGGACAGTTGGGAAGCGGGCCGGCAGGACTGGAGCGAGTCACTGGGGGTGGAATATCTCTTGTCCGGAGACGGGAAGGATTACCTGTCGGGCGGTCTCGGCAAGCCCAATCCCACCAAACAGCGTCTCTTTATGGAAGAGTATGTACTTAAACTCAAGCGGCTGATTGAACCCTACGGCCTCTCTCTTGCCGGGGAACCTTATGGAGACGGAGATTTTGACCGTGCGGCCTATGCGTCGGCCTTCGACCTTCCCATGAGCGAGTACTGGGCACGCTGCCATTATGGCTCCATCGAGCGGCCGCGTTTTGTATCCCGCTACGCCCATGCTTCAGGATGTGAAATGATTGGCTGCGAATTTGGCACGGCTTATCCCGGCGATGCCGACATACCCGCTGTGCTCTCTTCGTTCCGCGATGATATAGATGCTGTCTGCGATGCCGGTGTCAATTATTTCGTCCTTCATTGCGTGGTACATCAGGACAAGGACAGCCGTCCGCTCACAATGGGACCCTTCGGAACCCGCTTCGACCGCCTGCATGCCTGTGTGGATTCCGTCCGTATACTGACCGATTATATACGTGAGCGCGTGGCGCTTCAAAAGCGACGGGTCACCTTTGACTATGTTTCCGGAGAGCCCGGGAACAGGGCTTGTCTGAGGCTTCCCCGCGGCGCTGACAAGGTGAAAGCAGTGCTCTATTGCCACCAGAATATGACAGAGGAAGTCCTCCTGCGCAGCGAGCAGTTCTGCCGTGCGATGGACTCGCTGGGCGTTGCAATGGCCTTTATCCAGCGGGGCTCGCAGGACTGGGACCCTGCCACGCCCTGCCAGGAGCGTTTTGAAAGGATTATGGCCGATTTTGCCCGCGGGACTGAACACCCGGAAATTGCATCGGCCCCGGTGATTCCCTTCGGACATTCCGCCCAGGCCACCTTCCCCTGGAATTTTGCCGCATGGAATCCGGACCGGACCCTCTGCATCATTTCCTATCACGGGGATGCCCCGCGCACCAACCTGTGCGGCTACGGCCGTGCCAATGTGGAATGGGGCAGGACGCGCAATATAGACCGCATTCCTGCACTGATGGTCATGGGCGAATACGAATGGTGGGAGGCCCGTCTGCTGCCGGCTCTCGCGTTCCGGATGATGTATCCCGACAGCCGCATTTCCTTCCTTTGCGATGCCGGAAGGGGGCATTTCGACCTGTGCCCCCAGACGCAGGACTACCTTGCCCGTTTTATCGCCAAGGCGCTCAAGGACCCGCGTCCCGAAGGCGGGGTATATGCATCACGCTGGTTTGCGGATGGTTCTGTCACCTCTGACCGGCATGAGCAGTTCTGGTATCAGGACCGTGAGATGGCCGATCTCACCCAGGCGCGGTACGATGCCGTGAAAGGGAAGCAGGAACAGTTCGTGTCGGCCCGGATGGACGGCGTCCCGCTTGTCTATGACCAGGAAAAACATATCAAGATGAATGCAACTGTAACGGGAGACACCTTTACGGTGGAACCGTTTTTTGTGGACTCCTCCCGCAGTGCACTGTCCGATGCTCATGCTCCTGTGCGTCCCCGCGTCGTGCTCATTTCCGGTCCGGCAATCCAGACCGGGGAATATAGTTTCAGGATAGACCCGGATTATTTCGGGGCCGATCCCAATCGGCTCTGGTCGGGCATAACCCTCTGCATAGAAGCCGACGGAGACGACCGCTACAAGCCGGCTGTGCAGGAAGTTAACTTAAAAATAAGAAGTTTATGAGAAAGATTTTCCTCTTGGCGTTCTGTGCCCTGTGTAGCATCACCGCAAGTGCCCAGTACAAAATGGCCGGGCCGTATGAGGTGGTGGCCCGTGACGGCGCCTTCCGCCAGAGCAAGGGCGGCAGCGAGCGCGACATGAAGGCGGCCTGGGATATGGCCGAGGCAGGGGAGACGGCGCCTGCGCTGGAGATTATCAACGCCTACGCTGGCACGCTCCAGCGCTTTGAGGGGCACGATGCCCCCCTGTGCACCATCCAGGCCTACTGGCTGCTTCGGGCCATGATTCTTCTGAAGGAGCACCAAACGCCCGCCTGGGCGGACATGGTGAGGCGTGCGTTCCTGCCCACCATTGACAAGTTTGAGGCCGACAGCCCCTATGCCAACGGCAACTGGGGCGCCATCGTGAACCGCTGCAAGATGGCATCGGCCATTTTTCTGGAAGACAAGGCGTTGTACGACGCTTCCGTGGACTATTTCCTGCATGGGAACGACAACGGCTCCCTGCCCAAATACGTGAGCGAGACCGGCCAGTGCCAGGAAACCGGCCGCGACCAGGGGCATGCCCAGCTGGGCCTGGGTGCCCTCTGTGACATCTGCGAGATGGCCTGGGGCCAGGGCGATGACCTCTGGGGCGCCCTGGACAACCGCATGCTCAAGGGCATTGAATATACGGCCAAATACAACCTGGGCTACGACGTCCCTTTTGAAACCTGGACGGACTGCACGGGCCTGTACAATGACTGGACCGAGCCCGGCGAAATGGGCCGGGGCCGCATCCGCTGCATTTACGACCAGCCGTATAACCATTATGTGAAGCGCAAAGGCCTCAAGATGCCTTACACCAAGAAGGTGCTGGCACTGCAGAAAAAGGCAATTAAGCAAGGGACGCTGACCCGCAATCCGGAGGCCGACCAGTTCTCGGTGCCGGGCGTGAAGGAAGGGGCCAAACTCCACAGTATCTTCACCTATCCTGCGCCGGAGGGCGCTCCGCTCAAGGACGATTATGAAGTCTGGCTCCAGCCGCGCGGCGCCAAGGAATGGACGCGCATAGACACGTACATGGCCCAGGTGAATGCCCCGCAGGCGGACGGAAGCCATGCCCGCTCGGAAATCTCCTACTGCTACTTTGATTTCACGGGCGATGTGAACGTGAAGGTGGTGTGCAGGAAAAAGAAGTTCTCCCAGGCGCGCATCCGCCCGGACTACCGGGGCGTGATTGCCCAGGTGCAGAACGACTCCACGGTGAAATTCCTGCTGTTCCAGCCGGAAAACGTGAGCGTGGAATTTGACGGCAATATCACGGACAACCTCCTGGTATTCACCTCCAAACCGCCTGTGTCCAAGGATGATGCCGCCCGTGCGGCTGCCGCCGAGGGACGCACGTTTGTCTCTTACGCGCCCGGCCTGTATACCGAGGAGCGCATAGACGTGCCCTCCAACACCACCGTCTATCTGGAAGGGGGCAGCTATTTTACCGGCACGTTCGCTATTGAAGACGCGGAAAATGTGCGCATCCTGGGCCGTGGTGTCGCCCGGCCGGCACGGGGCTATGAAGGCTGCCACGTGTATCGTTCCAAGAATGTTCGCGTTGAAGGCATGATTCTGAATACCTGCCCCATAGGCGCGTCTTCTCAAGTGACGCTTTATGACGTGCGCTCCATCTCGCACCCGCAGTGGGGCGACGGCCTCAATGTCTTTGGCGGCTGCGCGGACATCCTCTTTGACCGCGTGTTCTGCCGCAACAGCGATGACTGCACCACGGTTTATGCCACGCGCAAGGGCTTCTCCGGCTCGGTTCGGAATGTCCGCATGACCAACTCCACCCTCTGGGCCGACGTGGCCCATCCCATCATGATTGGCCTGCACGGCAATCCTGCCGTAGGGGACGTTATCGAGGGCCTGCGCTACGACAACATCGACATTATTTGCCAGAGCGAGCCGCAGATTGAGTATCAGGGCGTCATGGCCATCAATTGTGGCGACGGCAACCTGGTCCGGGACGTGGTGTTTGACAACATTCGCATCGAGCAAATTCGGCAGGGGAGCATCCTGCAGGTGCGCGTGGGCTGGAACAGTAAGTATTGCACGGCACCCGGCGCAGGCGTAGAGAATGTCACGTTCCGCCACATCCGCTACTATGGCGTGCCGGCCGGCCTGTCCATGATTGCGGGCTATGATGCCGCCCATGCTGTGAGGAATGTTACGTTTGAGGACTTCCGCATCAACGGACGCGTGCTGTATCCTCAGATGCCCGGGAAGCCCCGCTGGTATTCCACGGCCGACTATGTGCCCATGTACGTGGGCTCGCACGTAGAGAACCTGATTTTTAAGAAATAACGAATGAAAAAACTGCTTTTGCTTCTATTTTTTGCGGTTTCGTGTTCCAGGGTGATTGTGGTTGAGAATCCCCTGGACATGGACCGCGCCGCGGAGATGGTAGCCTGCCCGGCCCCGGCCGGGAACTACCGTCTTGTGGATGCCCAAGGGCGGGAAGTGCCCTATCAGATAACCCATGACGGGCAGCTCGTTTTTCAGGCTTCGGTTCCGGCATTGGGAAAGGCCGAGTACCGTTTGGAACGGGGCACTCCGGCGCCGGTGGACACGGTAGCCGTGGGCTCCATGCGCCCGGATCGGCGGGACGACATAATCTGGGAAAACGACCGCTCCGGCTGGCGGATGTACGGCCCCGGTACACATCTTGCCTTGCAGAAGACTTTCGGCTATGACGTATTTACAAAAAGCGTCCCGTATCCGGTGATGAAGGACCGCTTTGACAAGGACCACGACCCGGCCGCCTGGGAGCAGATGGCCGCCTGGCGTGAGCAAGGACTGGATGCCCGGGCCGACAGCCTTCTCAATGCCATTTCTTTCCATGTGGACCATGGAGACGGAATGGATGTGTACACGGTGGGCGCCTCGCTGGGCTGCGGTACGGCCGCTTTACTGGACAGTACGGGCCGGCTGGACTTTCCCTGGTGCTGGGAGCGGTATCAAATCCTGGACAACGGACCGCTCCGTTTCCGGGTGAAGGTGGTGATGGACGGCGGACAGGAAACCCGTATCATCACCAGCGACGCCGGCAGCTGGTTCAACACCGTTGAGCTGGAGTACGCTGCCCTTTCGAGCGCCTATTCTGTCATTTCGAGCGAAGCCGCAGGCGTAGTCGAGAAATCTATTCCCATCGCCGCAGGCATCGTCCTGCATGACTCCCATCCGGACGCCTATGTGAGCGGTCCCGGCTATATCGGCTATGCGGACCTGGGCGACCCCAATCCCGGGGCCAACGGCGAGATTTACTGCGGCGTGGTGATGCCCGGAGCAGGGGAGGCCCGCGTGGAGCAGGGACATATCCTGCTGCCATCGACCTGGGAGCCCGGGTTTACTTACTGGTTCGGCAGTGGCTGGTCCAAGGGTGGCGTCCCGTCTTTGGAGGCTTGGAACCAATTGCTTGAAAAGGAGGTCATGCTCCGTGAACATCCTTTGAAAGTTTCTTTCAAATAGTTTTTCCGTTACCGTGCACGGAAATCGGGATTTTTTGTTACCTTTGTAGGACATACTACGTAATCATTAAAACTTACTTATAAATCTTATGGAAAATCTTTTCTCTCTGGAAGGCAAAAATGCCTGGATCACCGGTGCCTCTTACGGTATTGGTTTCAACATTGCCAAGGCCTTTGTGGCCGCCGGCATCAAGAACATCATCTTCAATGACATCAACGAGGCTGCCCTGGAGCGCGGTCTGGCCAACTACAAGGAGGCCGGCATCACCAACGTGCACGGGTATGTGTGCGACGTTACCAACGAGGTGGCCGTAAAGGAACTGGTGGAAAAGATTCACAAGGAGGTAGGGCAAATCGATATCCTGGTGAACAACGCCGGTATCA
>DFFY01000093.1:8429-21916 GCA_002371115.1 Bacteroidales bacterium UBA3764 | reverse complement strand
GCCGTCAGGACGCCATCGGCACGCCTTTCTGCGTAACCGTGGACCACGACACCCTGAACGACGGCTGCGTGACCGTACGCGACCGTGACACCATGGCCCAGGAACGCGTGAAGATTGAGGACCTCCGCGCCCTCATTGAGAAGAAGGTGAGCCTGACCAACCTGCTGCGCAACCTGTAGCCTATGGGTGCCCTTGCGCTGCTTGTAACGGCCATTCTGGCCACGCTGGTCTTGTACTTTTGGGCAAAGAAAGCACAAGTGGAAAAACAGCTGCTGGAGGAGCGCGAGGAAAACGAACGGATGATGTCGGTGGCTGAGGACCTGGAAAGGCGCCTCAGCCACCTTAAACAACAAAAAAAGAATACGCCCGCGCTGGGCGTGGATGTGTTGGACCGCCTTTGTGAGCAGTATTATGTGTACGAAGGCACCGACAACCTGCAACCCCGCATTGTGAAGGAAGTGCGGTCCGTGGTGGAAGGCCTGCGGACCGACGTGAACATGCAGCGCTCGCTGGAGCAGTCGCTCAACGAGCAGGACGACCAGGTGATGGTGAAGCTGCGTGCGTTTTTCCCCCGTTGGAAAGAGGAGGATTTCCTGCTCTATCTTTTCACGGCATCCGGCTTTTCTTCCACCACGCTTTCCACCCTTTTAGAGAAAGACAAGCCGTATATCTACAACCATCTTTACCGGCTCAAGGAACGCATCAAAGTTTCCGGTTCTCCGGATCGTGAACTCTTTTTAAGCTGCCTGGAACGGTAATTGGCCACGGTGGAAAAACGTGGAAATTTGGTGGTTTTCTGCATAAGTTTCGATGTTTGCGAGATTTTTCCAAAAACGCGCCCCTGTAAACTATTGAAAATCAACATGTTGAGAAAACGTGCTGCGAGATTGTTTTTCTTATATTGTTTGCGTGCGTGGAAAAGTGGTTTTATCTTTGCAACTGGAAAATAAACCAAAAAACACAATACCATGGAAATTAAGAAATCCGAAAAAGCCAGTCTTGAAAACAAGCGACTGCTCTTCACCGAGGTCGGTCTGGTGATCGCCCTCCTGATTGTGTACTTCGCTTTCAACTGGAGCTCCCGTGAGGCCAAGGTCGCCGCACTGGAGGACACCACCCAGGTGGTTGTGGAAGAAGAAATGATTGCCATCCAGAACGAACTTCCGCCGCCCCCGCCGGAGGCTCCCTCCATTCCGGTCCTGAGCGACCAGATTGACATTGTGGACGATGATATCAAACTGGACGACGACCTGTTCATCAACCTGGAAGACAACAACCAGGCTGTGGAGATTCAGGACTACAAAGAGGCCGCTGTGGAAGAAGAGGAAGTGGAAGAAGAAGCCATTCCGTTCCAGCTCGTAGAGCAGAAGCCTTCCTTCAACGGTGGCGACGCCAACGAATTCTCCAAGTGGGTGAACTCCCGTCTGGTGTATCCGGAAATCGCCAAGGAAAACGGTGTGCAGGGCCGTGTTACCCTTCAGTTCACCGTGGAAGCGGACGGCCGCGTAACCAATGTGCGCGTGCTCCGTGGCGTGGATGAGTCTCTGGACAAGGAAGCCGTGCGTGTTGTTTCCAGCTCCCCCAAGTGGAAGCCCGGCAAGCAGCGTGACCGCGCCGTAAAGGTAACCTACACCTTCCCGGTAATCTTCCAGCTCCGCTAATTTCGGACGTCTTATGCTAAGTCGGCTTGCAGGAAACTGCAGGCCGATTTTTTTGTAAAATCCCCACAAATGGGGATGGGGGAGCGCGCAAAAAATACGTACCTTTGCCATTCCTTAAACGCGTAATTATGCAAGTTGAACCTGTGATTTCCTGCGAGCATCTGACGCATTATTATGGTAAGCGGAAGATCTACGAGGACCTGAATTTTACGGTGGAGCCGGGCCGCATTGTGGGCCTTTTGGGCAAGAACGGCACCGGAAAAACCACCACCATCAACATTCTGATGGGCTATCTGAAGCCCCAGAGCGGCCGGTGTACCCTCTTTGGCGAGGACGTCCAGCATATAAGCCCGGAAACCCGCCGCCGCATTGCGCTGCTGCTGGAAGGCCACGTTCAGTATTCGTACATGAGCATCGGCCAAATAGAGAAGTTTTACAGCGCCTTTTATCCCAAATGGAACCGGGACGCCTATTACGGCCTCATGGAAAAGCTGAAGGTGGCGCCGGGGCAGAAGATTGCCCGCATGTCCAACGGGCAGCGTTCCCAGGTGGCCCTGGGGCTCATTCTGGCCCAGAATGCGGACCTTTTGGTCCTGGACGATTTCTCCCTGGGCCTGGACCCTGGCTACCGCCGCCTGTTCTGCGAGTACCTGCGGGACTACGCCAAGGCGGAAGGGAAGACGGTGTTCCTCACGTCCCACATTATCCAGGATCTGGAAAAGCTGGTAGATGAGGTGATTGTGATGGATTACGGCAGCATCCTGGTGCAGGAGGAGGCCCAAACCCTCATGGCCCGCTATCCCGGCCTCACCCTGGAGGATATTTTTATAGAATTAACCGGTAAATATTAGATTCTTCGACTTCGCTCAGAATGACACTTGTCATTTCGACCGAACTCAGAATGACACTTGTCATTTCGACCGAATGAAGTGAGTGGAGAAATCTCATGCCTATGAACAAAATGATATTATACAAGGAGTGGCTTAAAACCCGCTGGCTGCTGCTGGGTATCCTGCTGGCCATGGCCGCCCTTACGTTTTACTGCTTCCTGAATCTGGCCAAGGTGGTGGAATTCAGGGGCGCGGGGCTGCTCTGGGAGGCCCTGGTGACCAAGGAAACCGTGCTTACGGAAATCCTCCGCTATGTGCCGGCCATCGCCGGCGCACTGCTGGCCTTGGGCCAGTTCATCCCGGAAATCCAGCAAAAACGCCTGAAGCTCACCCTTCATCTGCCGTATCCGCAGGGGCGGATGCTCCTGGCCATGGCCCTGTACGGCCTCACTGCCTTGACGCTGCTTTATGCCTTGCAGGCCTGCGCAAGCGCTTGGGTATTAAGTGCTTGGGTGCCCGGCGAGCTGGTGGCCCGCGTACTCAAAACCATGGCTGTGTGGTACCTGGCCGGATGGGCGGGGTACTTGTTTACATCGGCCCTGTGCTTGGAGCCCACCTGGCGCTTCCGGGTGCTCATTCTGCTGGTGGCGGCGGGGCTTCTGCGCCTGCTGTATCTGAGCGGCATTCCGGAGGCCTACAACGGCTTTTTCCCGTGGCTGCTGCTGTACGTGGCGGCATCGGCAGGCCTGCTCTTTGCCGGTGTAGCGCGTTTCAAGGAAGGACTTCAAGATTAAAGGCTTATGAAACGATACGGACAAATTTTCCTGGGACTTTCGCTGGTGGCGCTGCTGCTATGGGTGCTGCCGTGGCTGTATAATCTCATTACCCTGAAACCTTATTCCACGCCCTTCACGCTGTACAGTTGCACCGTGCACGACTTTACGTCGCTGGACCGCAGCGAGGGCAGGGGATTCCAATTCGTGGACACCAAAGGCAATGTCTATGGCGACGAGGCCCAACCTACGTTCTACGCCTCCGTGCTGGCCTCCCGCGGCACTTTGCCGGATACGTTGGAGGGACGGAAGGTGACTCTGGAGGAGATTGAGCAGAACGCCGTCATTGCCTCCAGCGACCCCAAGGACCTGAACCGCACGCTGCCGCCGGTGTACCTGCTACTGGAAAGCGTGCCGGAGCGTCTGGAGCTCAAGGATCCGGAAGATGCGCTGGTGAGCCGGAAGGGGAGTATCGACATTGTTGAAATGGCCTCCAACACCCTCCGGGAGGAGAAAACGCGGCTGTTCAATGCGGCGCTGCAGGCGGAAGGCTTTGTGTATCCGGCTCGCTATTTTGCCGGCAAGCCCTCCCACCGCAAGGCGTATGACGAGGGCTACCTGGTGACGGATGCGGAGAACAAGGTGTTCCAGGTAAAGCAAATCAACGATACCGTTCACGTGCGCCATTTCCCGCATGCGGACGGCCTGGGCGTGCATTTCATGCTCATCACGGAGTTCGACAACCACGCCACGCTGGGCTATCTGGTGAGTGCCGACAACCACCTGCACATGCTGCGCCCGGACGGGGAAGTGGTGAGAACGGAAGTGGTCTTTGACCCGCACAAGGAGGACCTCCTGCTGGTGGGCGACCTGTTCTACTACACCGTGAAGACTTCCACGGAGAAAGGCGAGCGCTTCTGGGCCCTCCGCAGCAGCGACTTTTCGCTGGTGGACACCCTTGAACGCCCTTATCCGCACGAATGGTCATTCCCCGGCCTCAGTTTCACCTCTTCTAACGATGGTTGGGTAAAACCGCGTATCTAAATACCCAAAAATAGGGATTGCCGCGCGTGCGTGTACCCACTACCTTTGCAGTCACATTCATGACGGTTAAGGTAGTTCATACATTTACGATTTTCTTCAGCCTCCTGGCTTTCTGCAGCGTTGCAGAGGCCCAGGAGGTTTTTAACGGAACCGTCAGGGATGCCCAGACGGGGGAGCCCGTTCCCGGTGCGGCAGTCACGCAAGGAAAAAACTGGGCCATAACAGACTCTCTGGGCGTTTTTTCGTTGAAAACCCGCGAAAAATCGCCGCTCACCATCACTTCCCTGGGCTACAAAACCCTCAAGGCAGACCCTGTAAAGGGCGGCATCTACCGCCTCCAGCCGGATATTTTAGCTCTCCAGGAAGTGGTGGTAACGGCGCAGGAAGAGCGGGGCGTTACGGCCACGTCCGTCATCGGCAAGGATGCCATCGAACACATTCAGCCGTCCAGCATCAAGGATGTGCTTGAGCTGCTGCCGGGCGGCCGTGCAACGGACCCGAACCTGGCCTCCCCGCAGGTGGTCAACCTGCGCAGTGCGGCGTCGGTGAGCAGCAACTATGCCACATCGTCCCTGGGAACGGCCGTCGTCATTGACGGCAAGCCGGTGGGAAACAACGCCAATTTGCAGTCATCGCCCACCTACAGCAACCTGGGCAGCAGTTACGTGAATTACGGCACGGACCTCCGCACCATCACCACGGAAGACATCGAGTCGGTGGAAGTGGTTCGCGGCATTGCCTCCGTGGAATACGGCGACCTCACCAGCGGTCTCCTCAAAATCACCCGCAAACGCGGCGGAAAAACCCTCAGGGCCCGTTTTAAGGCCGATATGGGCTCCAAGCTCTTCTACGTGGGCAAGGACTTCGAGTGGAAATCGTTCACGCTCAATGTCGGCGCCAATTACCTCCGTTCCATGGCGGACCCGCGCAACCCGCGCCAGAATTACCAGCGCATGACGGGTACCGTCCGCATGGGGAAAAACTGGAAAAAGGAGTTGGAATACGTGCTCAACGCCTCGCTGGATTATACGGGTTCCTTTGACGACCAGAAGAGCGACCAGAACCTGGATTTTGGCGCCATGGGCCCCGTTGAAACGTACTTTTCGTCCTATAACAAACTGGACGCGGGCCTGGATTTCTCCGTAAAGGCGCGGGACAACGCTTCCGCCTTCCGCAACTGGGTAACCACCGCGTCGCTTACGGTGGAAAACGACCGCATCAGCCGCTGGAAATACGTGATGAACGGTTCCGAGCAGCCCTATAGCACCTCCACGGAACCGGGGGAGTGGGATGCCCTCATCCTGCCGGTCCGCTATGAGTCCACCCTGCAGGTAAAAGGCCTTCCGGTCTATGCTTACCTGCAGTCGGCCGTTACCTTCAAATGGGGCGAGCAGCGCCTCAAGGGCGGCCTCCAGTGGACCCTGGACAAGAACCTGGGCGAGGGGACCGTCTTTGACATCACCCGTCCGTTCTCCTCCGTTACCAGTGCTCGTCCGCGGCCGTATTACGCCATTCCAGCCAACCATCAGCTTTCCGTCTATGCGGAGGAAAACGGCAGCGCCAAGCTGGGCAGCGGAGCGCTGGAATGGGCCGCCGGCGTGCGTATGAGCCTACTTTTGGGCGCCGGAAAAGCGTTCCGGGTGAATGCCCGGCCGTATGTGGACCCGCGCGCCAACCTCCGGTACAATTTCCCAACCGCCATCGTCAACGGACACCGCCTGGACGCCGGCGTTTATGCCGGTGTGGGCCTCCATACCAAGTTTCCCACCATGGACATGCTGTACCCGGAGCCGGTGTACGGCGACATCCAGGTGTTCAACTACTGGCCCGTGGAAGCCAATTTGCGTCGCTCCTACATGTACGTCTATAAGGAAGACCCCACCAATTATGACCTTGCGCCCGCCCGCAACTTCAAATGGGAGATTGGGGCCGATGTCAGCTGGAACGGCTTCCACCTGTCCGTGGACTATTTCCGCGAGAACATGACTTCCGGCTTTCGCAGCAGTTCCCGTTACGGGCGCTACATCGTCAAGCGCTACGACGGCAGCGGAATCGACAAAAACAGCCTCACAGGCCCGCCGGACGTTACTTCTCTCCCCTGGCAGGCCGATACGGTCCTGCAGGCGCACGGCATCACCACCAACGGCTCCCAAACGCTCAAGCAGGGCGTGGAATTCACGTTCACATCGCCCCGTATCCAGGCCATCAATACGCGCATCACGGCCAACGGCGCCTGGTTCGTCACCAAGAACACCAACAGCGCGCCGCTCTATTACGTGCCGTCGGCCATCGTCAACGGCAGCCGGTACGAGTATGTGGGCTATTACGAGGTGAACGACGGCAGCACCTTCACCCAGCTGAACACCAACATCATGCTGGATACCCAGATTCCGCGTCTGGGGCTCATCCTGTCGGTGTCGGTCCAAACCTCCTGGTTCAGCAACCATTATCCCATCGCCCGCTCCACCATGCCGCTGTCCTATCTGGACAAAGACCTGGTGGAACACCCCTATACGGAGGTGGAGGCGCAGGACCCGGTGCTCCGCTACCTGATGCTGGAAGAAAGCGCCATGAACTACAACTATCTGGTGCCTTTTGCCACTTATTTCAACCTCAAGGCTACCAAGAAGTTCTATCACGATAAAATGGGCGTTTCCCTGTTTGTGAACCGCCTGCTGGCCATTGCGCCGGACTATTACATGAACGGCGCTTTTGTGCGGCGTTCCTCAACCCCGTACTTCGGCATGGAAATCGACTTTAGACTATGAAAAAGCTTGTCCTCATATTGTCTTTGCTGGTGCTGGTTTCCTGCACCAAGCAGAACCTGTTCTGCCGGGTGACGCTGCAGGTGGAATCCGAGCATCCCATGGTGGCGCTGACGGTGGACAACACGCTGGCAGGCAATTATTTCCGCAACTTGAACACGGGGGAGACCTATCCGTTCCCCGTGTTTGTGAACGGCAAATGCGAGCTGTCGGTGCTCAAGGGCGTGTATGTGCTGGCGTTCGACGGCGTGGCTGCCTATGCGGACGGATCGGCCCACCGGGTGCGGTCGGCCCAATATGCCACCATGCTGGACGCCGTGACGCTCACCGGGGACGATGTCACCGTAACGCTTAAACTGCTGAATTTGCAATGAAAAGGCGGGTGCTCATAGGGTTGTTGCTGCTGGGGGTGGTGCTGCCGCTCACCGGCCAGGTGCGCCAGGAAGGCCAGACCTTGCTTTTCCAGCCGGTGGACAACCGGACGCAGGCGCAGGTGGGCTTCCGGATGCGGGAGGAGGACGATGCGTACCTCCCGGCAGAGGGCAAAGGCCTGATGCAAGGGGAGTTCCGCGCCCATTCCCGTCACCGCCTGGATTCCATCCACCGGGTGGAAGGCCGCGTCTCCTACGAGCGGGGCGTCAAACGGGCCGTGAACTGGAACACCTCCTCCGACTGGGACATCCTGGCGCCCTATATTACCCTGGATACCGTGGGCGGCGACCTGCAAAAGGAGCAGTACCGCTTTGCCGCCCGTTTCGCCTCGCGCCCGGGCCGTTTCTTCTACAGTATTTGGGCGGACTATCGCGCCTTGCACGAGTACCGCAACGTGGACCCGCGTCCGCGTAATATTACGGCCGATTTACAGGTATCGGCCCTGGGAGGCCTTCAGATGGGGGCGTACGCGCTTTCCCTGGAGGCAGGCTACCGGCGTTATCACCAAAGCGAGGACGTGGAATTCATGGACCCGAAGGGCAACAACACTTCCGTGCTGCATTACCTGGGCTTCGGGCGCTATTCCACCCGTTTTTCCGGCGCCAAGAAGAACACGGCGGTACGCTTCAATGGCAACGGCGTCAACGCCCGCCTGGTGTTGGAGCCGGTGGGCGGCCTGGGCTGGATGGGCGGCGCTTCATATACCTGGCTCCAGCTGGTCCGCCACCTGCCTGGCAACAACGAAACGCCCATGAGCCAGCTCCTGAATCAGGAAATACAGCTTTACGGCGGCCACAAATGGTCGCAGGCCTATATCCGTGCCGATGCCCAATTGCGCGTAAAAATCGGTACGGAGAACATTGTGGACCAGACCAGCGCCTTCAATGTGCTCTCCGGTCTGGATATGCTTCAAGTCCTGTTCTGGAAGGCCTCCGTGAGCGGATTCCGGAGCTGGGAAGGGGAGCGGGCTACCTGGACGCTCCTGCCGCGCCTGACGTACAGCGGTTCCAGCTGGCAGAATGTGCAACCGGTTGCAGGCATGGCTTTCCACTATGCACAGGCTTCCGCTACGGGCAGTGCCGCTTTCCGGGCCGGCGCCTGGAAGTTCCGCGTGGAAGGGGAGGCCGGTGTCCGGCTGTGCGTGACCAGTAGTCGGAATCTGGAGAAGTTGTCGCTGGACAGCCGCTTCCAGACCTATTTCGACCACCTGTATGGCCGATGGTCGGACCACACGGTCCATGGCGGTCTCCGGGCCGTTGTGGGCCGGAAGGTTGCCCGGGATTTGTTTTTGTATGCAAGGCCGGAGGCGGCCTACAGGCATGCCCTCAAGGAGGGCCACCACCGCTGGGACGTCCTCGTTGCCATAGGATTGGAATTTTAACCTTAACAAATAAATCATTATGAAAAAGTTAGCTATTGTATTTAGCACTGTGCTGGCCCTGGTGGCCTGCAACAAAACCCCCGACCCGGCCGTGTCCGTGAACCCCGCTACCGTAGCGGTGGCGTACTCCGGAACGGATGGTACCGTTGCCGTTGAACTGAAGGCCAACCGTCCCTGGAAACTCACCCGTGACGAACAAACCTGGTACAGCGTGGAACCGCTGGAAGGAACCGGCGACGCTACGCTGTATATCCGTGTCGATGCCCTGGAAGAAGTGGCCGCCCGCGCCGCTGAACTCACCATTCAGGCAGAAACCGCTACCGCAAAGCTGAGCATCGTCCAGGGGCTTCCGGAAGTGGAAGATGTCAAGTCCGGCAGCTTCGTCATTGAGGAAGTGTTCTTTACCGGCTGCCTGTTAGAGGACGGACAGACCACCGACAGCATGGACGGCGACCAGTATTTCAAGATTACCAACAACACGGACAAGCTGCTCTATGCCGATGGCCTCATCATCTGCAAGTCCTCCGAGAACTCCCAGAACGGCGGGTTCTCCTACTGGCTCGTGGACGATGACCTTTCCGGCCACATCCTGGTGAAGGACATGTTCCAGTTCCCCGGCGACGGTGACGACGTGCCCGTCCTGCCCGGCAACTCTCTGGTGGTCGCCTTCGCTGCCCAGGACTTCGCTACGGAAAACGGCAGCGGCCTGGACCTGAGCGGCGCCGACTTTGAAATCTTCGACGGCGAAGAGCTGGATGTGGACAACCCCGACGTGCCCAACATGAACATCTTCCTCAAATCGTCCAAATCCTTCAGCTTCCTGCACAACCGCGGCTATGAATCCTACGCCCTGGTAGTGCTTCCGGACGATGTGACGGAGGAGTCTTTCATGGCCGATAACGCTTTCACCGGCACCCGTTCCTTCTGGATGGACGGCGAGGCGCTCGTGAAAGGGAGTGACTATCTTGCAGGCAGTTACCTGATTCCGAACGTCTGGGTGGTGGACGGCATCAACTGCGGCGTGGAAGAGGAGTATGGCAACCCCGCCTTCAACGCCACCATCGACGCCGGTTATACCGGTTGCGGTACCGTGGACAAGGATCCGGAGCGCTTTGGCAAGAGCGCCATCCGCAAGAGCGCAGACGGCAAGCTGGTGGACACCAACAACTCCACCAACGACTTCACCCGCGACGCTACCCCTTCCCTTAAATAAATATTTGCTATCTTTGCAGGAGTTTTAACGCTTCTGAAATATGGCAGAATCATTCTCCGATATTGGCAAAGTGGAGGCGATAGAACAGCTCTATCGCCTCTCTGCATACAATCCCGTCTCCGGGCTCAGCTTTACGTCGTCCAAGGGCGGCAAGGTGACCACGGCGGCACGCATGTACCTGGAGGGCATCGACTTCAACCTGGTTTATTTCCCCCTTAAACACCTGGGTTACAAGTGCGTAGTGGGTGTGGTAGGGGAGTTGTATGCCGCCCTGGCGCACCCAAAGCTCCTCAACGTGGTGCTGGGGGTATCGGCCAAACTGGATTTTCCGCAGGTGAAGGACCTTTGGATGGGCATTACGGTTGCGGCCAAGGAACATGGCTTCGAGGCCGTGAACCTGGACTTGCAGCCCTCCAACAACGGCCTGTTTGTGTCGCTGGCGGCAACGGGGGAGTGTTCACTCCTTACCCACAAGCGCCGGATGGCGGCATCGTCCAAGGACCTCTTGTGCGTTTCCGGCCCGCTGGGTGCGGCGTATCTGGGCCTGCAGGTGCTGGAGCGCGGGGCGGCATCGTTCCAAAAAGACGGCACGCAGCCGGACATGACGCAGTACAAGATGCTGGTTGGGGATTATCTGCGGCCGGAATTAAGCGCTTCTGTGGTCTCGCACCTGGAAGATGAGGAAATCTACCCGTCGTATGGTTATTTTGTCACACGCGGCCTTTCAGACGCCGTTAAACGCCTGTCGCGGGACAGCGGCCTGGGCGTAAAGGTGTATGCCGATAAAATTCCGTTCGAAGGCAACAGTTTCCAGTTAGGCAAGGAGCTGGACGTGGACCCTATTTCCGCTGCCATGAACGGTGGGGACGACAACCGTCTGCTCTTTGTGGTGCCCATCCTGCATGCGGAAAAATTCCGTCGGGAGTTCCAGACGTTTGACATTATCGGCCACCTGGCGCAGCCGGAAGTTGGCACGGTTTTGGTAACACCCGAGGGCGTCGAATTTCCGGTGAAAGCCCAGGGCTGGCCGGAGGAAGAAAACAATTAAACCCTTATATACGTATGAAAAAATTCTTTTCTGTTCTGGCCCTGGCTGCCGTAGTTACAGTCTCCGCCAACGCCCAGAGCGGTCTGGGCAGCATTCTGGGTAACCTGGGTGGCAGCACCCTGGGCAATGTCCTTACCAACGCCGCCGGAGCCATCTATTCCGGTCCTGTTTCCCTGAACGGCACGTATGCCTACAACGGTATTGCCATCACCGCTACCAGTTCCGAGGGCGGCATCGTCTCCAGCCTGGCCGGCACCGCCGTCACTTCCGGTCTGGAAACCAAGGCCGACGAATACCTGGCCAAGATTGGTGTGAAACCCGGCGCCATGACCTGGACCTTCAACGCCAGCGACAACACCTTCACCCTGAACGTGGCCGGCATCGCCATCCCCGGCAAGTACAAAGTGGGCGACGGTGAAAAGACCGTTACTCTCACCTTCGGCAAGTCTTTCCAGTTCCTGAACATGCCCGGCACCCTGGAAAGTTCCCTGAGCGGCGCCCGCATGACCTTCACTTCTGAGAAGGCCATGGCCTTCTTCAAGAAGCTCGCCGGAGCCCTGAGCCAGACCTCCTCGCAGGTGGCCGGCATCGCCAAACTGGCCGACGGTTACGACAACTTCCGCATCGGCTTCAAACTGAGCAAGTAAGCTTTTACGGCTCCGGCTGGCGCGGATGCGCCCTTGGGCCCATCCTCCAACCATCTACTCAAAAGCCGGCTCCCACCGCGGGGGCCGGTTTTTCCATCCCCCATGCGGTTAGCTGGTCAAACTTTTACCAGTTAACCGCACCCAGGACTCCCCATGTGGCAGCTAACCGCTTGAGGAACACTCATATACAACATAATCCTCGTTCAAAATCCGAACGAGGATTATACGGGAAGTAATTGTAAATCTATTAGTTAGCTGCCACGCTACGCCGGAGAAGTGCTCCTGTGGCGGGCCTATCGTCTTTGAACCTCATACTTGTCCACGCCGATGGCGCGGAGGTCGCGGATGAACTCCGAGGTGACGGCCACCTGGAACTTCTTGGAATAGAATTGGATACGGTAGCGGGTGCCGGGGTCGAACAGGTACAGGGTGAGGGGGATGTTGCCTTTATGCTTGTGCACCACCTTCACCAGGTTCTGGCGGAATTCCTGGGTGAGCATGGGCGTGGTGATGTCCATGCAGAAGCCGGTGAGCAAATCGTCCGAAATGTTGCCTAACAGGGTGACTTTCCGCACCTTAAAGGTGTACGGGACTGTTTTTCCTTGCGCGCGCTCCTCCGGCTTCAGGAAGAATTTCTCCTCCACCACGCCTTCCAGGAACAGCGTGGCCTTGGGCTGCATGTACTGCATAAAGGCCTCGTGGTCCTTCCCGAAGAGCGTGAGCTCATAGGAGCCGCTGTAGTCCTCCAGCATGGTGCGGGAGTACGGCTTGCCCGTCTTGGTGGTAAGCTGCTTGAAGTCCGTCACAATGCCCGCCACATACACCTTGGCGGTCTTTTTCTTGCTCTCGCAATCGGCCACAAAATTCCCCAGGTCCGCCAGCTGGCAGTTGGTGAAGTTGTGCATCTCGAACTCGTAGCGGTCCAGCGGATGGGAGCTCAGGTACATGCCCACCAGGTCCTTTTCCCGCTGCAGCAGCTCCATGATGTCCATGTCGCCCTCGCTTTCCGGCAGCGGCGGACGCTCCGGCTTCATCTCCTCCATGTCCCCAAACAAGGACGCGGCACTGGACACGGTGTCGTTCTTATACAGCTCTCCGTAACGGGTGATAAGGTCGATAAACATCTCTCCGCCCTTGCCAAACTGGAAGTACATGCTGCGCTTGTGCCCAAAGCTGTCGAAGGCGCCGGAGTTCACCAGCGACTCGAAGCTCTTGCGGTTCACGCTGCCGGCCATGCGCTCCACAAAGTCGTAAATGTCTGAGAACAAGCCGTTTTCGTCCCTTTCCTTGACAATTGCGTCCACCACGTTGGCGCCAAAGCCCTTGATGGAACCCAGGGCAAAACGCACGTCGCCGTTCTTGTTCACGGTGAAGTGGCCGGCGCTTTCGTTGATGTCCGGATTCAGCACCTTGATGCCATGGCCCTTGCAATCGTCCATGATTTTGGTGATTTCCTCCATGCTCTTGGCACAGTTGAGGCAGCTGGCGAAGAACTCCGACGGATAATGGCACTTGAGCCAGCCGGTCTGATAGCTCACCCAGGCGTAGCAGGTGGCGTGGGACTTGTTGAAGGCGTACTGGGCGAACTTCTCCCAGTCCTTCCAAATCTTGTCCAGCACTTTTTCCGGATGTCCGTTGGCCTGGCCGCCCGTCATGAACTTGTCTTTCAGGGAGTTCAGGATGTCTATCTGCT
>DFFY01000093.1:8158-8318 GCA_002371115.1 Bacteroidales bacterium UBA3764 | reverse complement strand
GACAGCAGCATCACCTGCTCCTGGTACACCGTGACGCCGTAGGTATCCTGCAGGAATTCCTCCATTTCGGGGAGGTCGTACTCGATGGCCTGCTCGCCCAGCTTGCGGGCCACAAAGTCCGGAATATAATCCATGGGACCGGGCCGATAGAGGGCGTTCA
>DFFY01000093.1:5667-8063 GCA_002371115.1 Bacteroidales bacterium UBA3764 | reverse complement strand
GGTCCTCGAAACGGGACGGGCGCAGCTTCTGCAGCCAGGTTTTCATGCCCTCCGATTCAAACTGGAACACGGCGGTGGTGTCTCCACGGCCGTAGAGCTCGTACGTAGGGGCATCGTCAATGGGAATGGCTTCTATGTCGATATCCTCTCCGTGGTGCTCCTTGATGAGGTCCAGGCAGTTGTGGATGATGGACAGGGTGATGAGCCCCAGGAAGTCCATCTTGAGCATGCCTACGTCCTCAATGTAGTGGCCGTCGAACTGCGAGGTGCGAACGTCTTCGCCGGTTTCCTTGTCCTTGGACAGGGTGATGGGGAGGTAATCCGTGAGGTCTCCGCGGCCGATGATGGTGGCACACGCATGCACGCCCACCTGCCGCACGCAGCCTTCCAGCGCCTGTGCGTACTTCAGGACCTCCTTGTTGAGCTCCGGTCCGTTCTTGAGCTCCTCAATGAACTCAGGCACAAGCCGGTAGCAGTTTTTCAGGGTGATTTTTACGTCTACGTCCTCCAGGCCCACCTGGTAGGTTTTCTTCACCTTGACCTTTTGCCCGTCCTGCTCCTCCTCCACTTCTTCTTCCACTACTTTGAAGCCGGACTTCAGCTCATCCAACTTGGGGTTGAAGGGGTATTTCTTCTCCTTTTTCTCGCTCAGGCGGTCCGGCACCATCTTGGTGAGGCGGTTGCTCTCGTCAATGCTCAGGTGGCTGATGCGCGCAATGTCCTTGAGGGCGCTCTTGGCGGCCATCGTACCAAAGGTAATCACGCGTGACACGTGCGAGGTGCCGTACTTCTGCTCCACGTACTGGTGCGCCTTGGTGAGGTCCTCGAAGTCCACGTCGATATCCGGCATGGAAATACGGTCCGGGTTCAGGAAACGCTCGAACAGAAGCTGGTACTTGATAGGGTCTAAGTTGGTGATTTTGAGACAGTAAGCCACCACGGAACCGGCGGCGGAACCACGGCCGGGACCCACCATGGAGCCGGCGGCGCGGGATGCGGCAATATAGTCCTGTACAATGAGGAAGTAGTCCGGGAAGCCCATGCGGCAGATGGTCTTGAGCTCAAAGTCTATGCGCTCGTCCTGCTCCGCCGTGAGCGTTTCCCCGTAGCGCTCATGTGCGCCCAGGTACGTCAGGTGGCACAGGTAGGCCACCGAATGGCAGAAGCCGTCGCCGCGGTAGGTGCCGTGCTTGTCGCATCGGCCCGCATCAATAATGTCCTTGTATTTTTCTAAGTACGTGTCTATATCGGCCATGAACGCCGGGTCAATCTCATACACCGGCAGCACGGGGTCCCGGTCGATGGAATAGCTTTCCACCTTCTCCGCCACTTCCAGCGTGTTGGCCAGCGCTTCCGGATGGTCCGGGAACAGGGCGAGCATCTCCTCTTCCGTCTTGATGTACTCCTGCTGGGTATAGCGCAGGCGGTCCGGGTCGTCAATATAGGAGTTGGTGGTGAGGCAGATGAGGCGGTCGTGCACGGGGCCGTCCTCCTTGCGCACAAAGTGGGCGTCGTTGGTGGCAATGACCTTTACGCCGTATTTTTCCGCCAGCTTGAAGATTTCCTCCGTGTAGTAGCACTGGTCCTGGTACAGCTGGTTGTCCAGTCCGGGAACCTCCGTCTTGTGCTTCATTACCTCCAGATAGTAGTCTTCCCCGAACACGCGCTTGTGCCACAGGATGGCCTTTTCCACGGCTTCGTCGTCGTGGGCCATGATGGCGCGCGGGACTTCGCCGGCCAGGCAGGCGCTGGAGCAGATGAGACCTTCATGATATTGTTCAATGACCTCATGGCTCACGCGGGGCCGATAATACATGCCGTTGATGTGCCCCTCCGAGACAATCTTCACCAGGTTCAGGTAGCCGGCATAGTTCTTGGCCAGGAGGATGAGGTGGTAATAACCCTTTTCCTTCTTGCGGTGGTCCCCTTTGGACACGTACACCTCGCAGCCGATGATGGGCTTCACGTTGGGGTGCTTCTTGGCAAACTTGAAGAACTCCTTTACGCCGAACATGTTACCGTGGTCCGTGATGGCCAGGGCGGGCATCCCCAGCTCGTCGGCCCGGTTAAAAAGGTTCTCGATGGAAGATTGTCCGTCCAGGATGGAGTACTGGGTGTGGACATGCAGATGCACAAAACTCATAGGTAACAAAGTTAACCATTTTCCCTTGTCCGCCCAAATCAAGTTATCAACAATCCAAAAAAACCGGCCCCCGCGATGGGAGCCGGCTTTTGAGTAGATGGTTGGAGGATGGGCCCAAGGGCGCATCCTGCCAGGACCGCAGAACTTACTTCTGCTCTTTCTTCTTGGCGCTCATGGTGGCGTCGAACATGATGGGCGTACCAATCATGATGGAAGCGTAGGTACCGATGATAACACCCAGGCACAGGGCCAC
>DFFY01000093.1:4137-5584 GCA_002371115.1 Bacteroidales bacterium UBA3764 | reverse complement strand
TTTCGCCGCCGAAGATGGCGATGGCAAGCATGGGCAGGAGGGTGGAGATGGAGGTGTTGAGGGTACGGGTGAGCGTGGCGTTGAGAGCGGTGTTCACCGTGGTGCGGAAGTCTTCCTTCGGGTGCAGGCCCCTCTGCTCACGGATGCGGTCGAAGATAACCACGTTATCGTTGATGGCGTAACCGATGATGGTCAGGATGGCGGCGATGAACGTCTGGTCCACATCCAGGTTGAACGGCAGGATACCGTTGAACAGGGAGAAGAAACCAATGACGATGAGCGCCGTATGCGCCAGGGAGACCACGCCGCCCAGACCCCAGGTCCAACCCTTGAACCGGAAGGCGATGTAGGCGAAGATGGCCAAGAGGGCCAGGAAAACGGCGATGAATGCGCTGCGGGTAATGTCACGGGCGATGGTAGGACCTACCTTGTCGGAGGAGATGATACCGTTGGGGTTCTCCAGCGTGGAGGTGAAGTCGCTCAGCTGGATATCCTCTGCATAGAAGCCCTTGAGGGCGTTGTACAGCAGACCTTCCACCTCGGCATCTACCTCGGTGCTTTCCTGATCGTTCTTGTACTGGGTGGTAATCTTCATCTGGGCGTCGCCACCGAACTGCTTCACCTCAACGGAATACTGGTCGATGCCGGCAGCGGCAGCGGCCTCCTGGAAGGTGGCCTCTACGGAAGCGCGGACGTCCTCAGCGGTGACGCTCTTGTCGAAGCGGACCACATAGGTACGGCCACCGGTGAAGTCAACACCGTAGCTGAAGCCCTTGAAGGCGATGGAAGCGATGGAAATCACGATGAGGGCACCGGAAACCATGTAGGACCACTTCTTGGCGCCGATGAAGTCCACCTTGGTGTTCTTGAGGATGTTCTGGGTGAGGGCGTTGCTCATGGCCACCGTCTTACCGCGCTGGATACGGTCATCGAAGATGATGCGCGTAATGAAGATGGAGGTAAGGACGGAAGTGACGATACCGATGATAAGGGTGGTGGCAAAGCCCTGTACGGGACCGGAACCAAAGATATACAGGATGATACCGGTGATGAGGGTGGTGAGCTGACCGTCGATGATGGCGCTGTAAGCGTTCTTGTAACCATCGTGCACGGCCAGGGAGAAGCCCTTGCCGGCAGCCAGTTCTTCCTTGATGCGCTCATAGATAATCACGTTGGCGTCCACGGCCATACCCAGGGTAAGGACCAGACCGGCGATACCGGGCAGGGTGAGGACGGCGCCGAAGCTCACGAGCACGCCGAACAGCAGCACTACGTTGCACAGCAGGGCGATATCGGCAATGAAACCGGCGCCCTGGTAGAAGAATACCATGTAGATGAGCACCAGGCAGAAGGCGATGAGGAAGGAGATGAGACCGGCCTTGATGGATGCGGAACCCAGGGAAGGACCCACCACCTGCTCCTGAATGATGGTGGCAGGGGCGGGGAG
>DFFY01000093.1:0-4070 GCA_002371115.1 Bacteroidales bacterium UBA3764 | reverse complement strand
CGGATTTGAGCACGTTGGCAAGGTCCTCGGCTTCCTGAACGTCGAAGTTACCGGTAATCTCGGAAGAACCGCCGGTAATTTCCGTGTTCACGGTAGGATAGGAATACACCAGGCCATCCAGGACAATGGCAACCTGTTTGCCGATGTTGTCCTTGGTGAGACGAGCCCAGATGGAGGCGCCCTCTGCGTTCATGGTCATGGAAACGGACGGGGTACCGCCGTTCTGCTGGCCGTTGAAGTTCACGCGGGCGTCGGTGACCACACCGCCGTCCAGGGGAGCCTTGCCGTCGCGGGAGTTCACCTTGATGGCCACCAGTTCATACAGGTTGCTGCCTTTCACCAGTTCGGTGGGCTTCACGGACCACAGGCCCCTGAAGCCGGCGGGAAGCACATCCGAAGCCATGGCCAGGTACTGGTTCACCTTCACGGTGTCCACGCCCTGGGCAAAGCCGATGCAGGCATTGTTCCAACCGGAGGGGGAGAGCACCTGGAACAGGGGATTGGCCACTGCGGTGGAGTCTCCCAGATTGCCCAGGATCTCGCTCACGCGCGCGTCCACGGCATAGAGGTCTACCTCGTTGCCCTGATAGGTGGGCCAGAATTCCAGGGAGGCGGTACCCTGCAGGAGCTTGCGCACACGCTCAGGGTCCTTTACGCCCGGCAGTTCGATGAGGATTTTGCCGGAGTTGCCCACCTGCTGGATGTTGGGCTGGGTTACGCCAAAACGGTCGATACGGTTGCGGAGCACGTTGAAGGAGTTGTCAACGGCGCTCTTGGCCTCGCCGCGGATTACGTTGATGACCTCTGCGTTGGTGGCATCGTTGGACACCTTGTCGCGAAGCTCATACGTGGCGAAAATCTCTGCCAGACGACGCTGGGGCGCCACCTGATTCCACGCCTCTGCAAACAGGCCGATGAAATCCTGGCTGGAGTTCACGTTGTTGGCCTTGGCCTGCGAGAGGGCGGCCACGAAGTCCGGATCCGTACTGTTGCCGGAAAGGGCCTTCACCAGGTCCTCCAGCTGAACCTGCAGCATGACGTTCATGCCGCCCTTGAGGTCCAGACCCAGGTTAATCTCTTTTTCTTTCACGCTCTGGTAGGTGTATCCGAGGAACACCTTTTCCGTGCTGATGGAGTCAATGTAGGCTCTGTTTCTGATGTTGGCCACGGAGTCCTGTACATACTCACGGACTTCTGCGGCTACATTGTTAGACTCTACAAACTGCAGGGCCTGTTCCTCTGCATACTTGGCAGCTTTGTTTTCCTGCAGGCGGGTTACTGCGGTGAAGGAAAGCTGCCAGATGCTGGCGATGGCGAGCAGAATGGCTACGAGTCTGATCCAACCTTTGCTTTGCATTTTTGTATATGTTTTAAATTTACTTTTTATCTGCTTGAGGTACCGTCAATAGACACTACCGCAAAATAGGTTGCAAATTTACTAATTTTTTCCGATTAACGAAGAATTATTTACAGATGCATGTCATAAATTTTTAGTAATTTTGCAAACTTTCAGCGAAGATGAAGCGTTTTTTAATCGGCACAATTCTCCTGCTCCTGGCGGGAAGCGGCTTGCGGGCCCAGCACATTCTGGACCTGCCGGAAGCCTTGACCATGCCCGTGCCCCCAGAGCGGATGACCGTGGAGCAAATTGTGGCGCGGGCAGACAGCCTCCATCGGGCCTATCGCTTCCGGGAAGCCTTGGAGCTGTACATGGATACCGACCAGATGCAGAAGGCTGCATTTTCGCAAAACGGGCTCAACCTCATGGACCTGTGCGCCAAACCGCACGTGGTAGCCCGTCAGCGCTTCTCCCGCAAGGATTTTTTCCTGTATTACCCGTTGCCGCAGCATGCCTGGCACCCCTCGCCCAACCAGCTGGATTCGTCGGACAGCTACCCTTTATATTATCCCAAAGGGGCCGATGTCATCTATTTCTCCGCCCGGGACCGTGCCGGTACGCGCAGTCTTTTTGTAACGGAAGACATGGACAGCACCTGGCGCTCGCCCCGTCATCTGGGAGAGGCGCACCTGAGTATCGGCAATGAAGTTTTTCCCATGCTGTCGCCGGACGGCCAGACGCTGTACTTCGCCTCGGACGGGATGGCCGGGGTAGGGGGCTTCGACCTGTATTCGTCCCGCTGGGATGCGGAAAACGGCCGCTGGAGCGCCCCGATGAACATGGGCTTCCCGTTCAATTCTCCTGCCGATGACCTGCTGTTCTGCGAGACACAGGACGGAAAATATACCCTCTTCGCCTCCAACCGCGACTGCTCCCGGGACAGCGTCTATGTCTATGTGCTGGACCGCTCGTCCATAGACAGCCGTGAGCCGGTGCGGGATGTTTCCGAACTGGCGGAGCTGGCTACCTTGAAGGCCGTGAAAGACCCATCCCGCATGGATGCTGCATCGGCCATGTCTTCCGCTCCGCAGGGGAATGCCAATACGCGCTTGTACGCGCGTAAAATGGAGGAGGCCCGGGCGCTGCGCGACGCCATCTCGAAGGAAGACGGGCAGGCGGCGCGCGACTCGCTGCTGGCTCTGTTGGAGGAGGTGAACCTGGAAATCCGCCTGGTGGAACAGAGTTTCCTGCAAAGCGGCGTGGTGGGCCAGACGGAGGACAGGGAAGTGGTGGGCGCTTCGCTTAGTTATACTTTTGCCAAAAACGCCATGGGAGGCCGCTTCAAACTGCGCATGGGGGCTCCTTTGGAAACATCGACCTTCCGCGTAATGCCGGTGGGGCGTTTAGCGTCGGACAACAAACTGCCGGACGGCATTGTTTATCAGATAGTACTGTTTTCCTCCGCGGGTCATGCCGGCCTGGATGACCTGCGTGGCGTTTCACCGGTTTATGAACGGCTGGGTTCCGACCTGCGTTATACGTACGCGACAGGGCTGTATCGGCACTATGTATCCGCTTTGCTGGATTTGAATTCCGTGCGGGTGCTGGGTTTCCCGGCTGCGCACATTGTGGCCTATCGGGATGGCAGGCCCATTCCGGTTTCCGTTGCGCAGAACGAGGAGGAATAATCCTACTTCTTTTTGATGTGCAGGGCGCCGATGGCCAGGAGGGCCTGGGCGGCCAGGTACGTGGCCATGATGGTGGCGGGAATCCAGCTTGCAGGCTTCTCTGAGAAAGTTTCCAGGGCGATGAGCGCGTCCGAGAACGTGAAGAGGAGGCTGCCGGTGAGGATGAGCAGCCAGGCGCCGCCCCTGCAGTGGACTACTCCGGCGAGGCCACTGAAAATCAGCAGCATAAGCACCATTCCATACACGCACATGGGGACCAGGAGGTCTCCTTCCACGCCAATGGCCCAGATGAGGCTGGCGACGATGCCGCCCATGACGATGAGGGCCGGAATCCACACTTTGATGCCGAGCCCTTTCCAGGACTGACTGCCAAAGAGGGAGATGTAGCAAAGATGTCCCAGGAGGAAGGCTGCCATGCCGCCGATGAAGGGCTTGAAGCCCGCGAACAGCAGGAGGGTGTCTCCGGTAAAGCCCAGCAGTTGGGCCAGGAGGAGCAGTTTGATGCCACGGGACTCCACGCCGCCCGCTGCCGCCAGCGTGGTGACGGCCAGGAGGGGAAGCAGGGCGGGTTTCACCGTGCCGGCAATGGCAAGGCCCTGCATTTTACCATAAATGTTTACCGCTGCCGCTGCCAGGAAAAAGAAGGCGGGAACAATCCAGAAAAAACTTTTTGTTTTCATGAGCATGTGGTTTACCATCACAAAAATAAGAAAAGTCTTGTGATTTGTCAAAAAATCCGTATCTTTGCAGTCCCGTCCTTTGTGACGGGGCCCGGGCCTAGTCTCGGTGCGTTTCTTTCGCTTTAAGCCCGGAGGGGTGGGTGAGTGGCTGAAACCAGCAGTTTGCTAAACTGCCGTACGGGTTATTCTGTACCACGAGTTCGAATCTCGTCCCCTCCGCCAAGGAAATGATTTACAGCCGGTTGCGTAAGCAACCGGCTGTTTTCGTACGCGGCGGACGGGGAGCTTGCCCTTATGATGCAGTTGTACGGCATAAGAATATTTCTTATATTTGCGACAAAGAGTGTGTCACGAGAAGAACTC
>DFFY01000071.1 GCA_002371115.1 Bacteroidales bacterium UBA3764 | reverse complement strand
AAATCACCTGGGGCAAGCTGGCACCGGAAACGCCCAAATTCATTGTGGAAAGTGACGCTACCATCGTGGCGCCGCTCATTTTCGCCTATGTCCTGGGCTGGTAAGAAATCCCTCAAAGATTCTTTCAGGAGCCTGTTCACCCACAAGGAGCAGGCTCCTTCTTTTTCTGCCCCCTCTCCCCTGCTTCCGGACACCGTGAAGCGGGTGGAAAAGTTGCTACAACTTTGGGTCGATGGGAAAGGTTACCGCATGCCGGACCATACAGTAGAAAAGGCGGCAGAGCGCATTGGAACAGACTCTGCCACCTTATACAAATATTTTGCCATGCGCGGGGAAGATTTCCGTTCCTATCGCGCTAAACTGCGGATTCAGGATGCACAGGAAATGCTGCTGGCAGAGCCTTCCACACCGGTTACGCTCATTGCCTTCCGGGTAGGATTTACAGACCGCAGCAACTTCTCCCACCAGTTCAAGGCCATTACCGGCACCACGCCCGCCGCCTGGCGAGCGCGGCACCAATAACTAGTTCGTCTTAATGGACGCCAGGCCGGCTTTGCTGGTCTGAATATCGCTGCATTCCAGCTTGCGGGCATCAATGTCACCGGCACCAGCAACATGCAGCCGGCAACTTTCGGCCTTGCCTTCCAATTCCACATCACCGGCTCCGTTCACCTTGATGTTCAGTGTACCTACGTTCAGGCCCTTGCATTCCAGGTCGGCCGCGCCGTTAATCTGGATGGCCAGTTCAGGCGTGGTCACGTTCTTCAGTTCCAGGTCGCCGGCGCCATTCACCTGGACATGCAGCGTTTCCTGCTGGTTCAAGGCGACGACCGAAGCATCGACGGCTCCATTGACCTGAATATCTGCGAGGGTGGGTGCGCTCACGTAGATGTCGAATTCATCGGCACGGATGTTAACTTTGTCCACCGTTTCCAGGATGAGGGTGCTGTTCTCCACGCGGTAATTCAGATGCTGGAACACTTCCTCGTTGGCCTTGACGCTTACGCCGAAGGTCCCGTTCGTTTGGGCGAATTCCAGGTCTGCATGACCGTTGATGACGATGGCGTTGAAGTCGGCCAGGTCAAAGGATTTGGTAACCACAGGGCCTTTGCAGGTAATGGTTTTTCCGTTTTTACCATTGCCCAGGTGCACGTTCCAGGTGCAGCTGAGAAGTGCGAGTACGCACAGGGCGCTCAATACTTTTTTCATATCGGTTCAATTTTTAAAAATGCTTGCATCCAGTCCCAGGAGCTCCATCTTACGACGGATGGCAGGGACTTCTTTTGCCAGGAAATCGGTCTTCTGGGCCTCCAGGATTTTTTCGCGGGCGTCATCGGCCGCAAAATAGCCGATACCGCGCTTGTTGTAGATGATGCCCTCGTCCGTAAGTTTCTCGTACGTGCGCATCACCGTGTTGGGATTGACCCCTATCTGCCCGCCGTATTCGCGCACGGAAGGAATCCGGTCCCCGGCCTTGAGCGTGCCGGAGAGGATGCTTTCGCAGAGCGCATCGGCAATTTGCAGATAGATGGGTTTGTCGCTGTGAAAGTCCATGGTTTAGTGTTTAATGGTTTTGAGGCGCCAGAAGATGCCGGCGACCATGGCTGCTGAAAAGACGGCGGAAATGGCATTGACCCAAACGAAGAGCTGGTTGATGTTGGCTTCGGCCAGGGTGATATCGTCCACGTCCATATTCTCTACCAGGCTCAGGCTGAAGGAACTCATGAATATGGAAGACAGGATGCTCAGGCCGAAGGCGATGGCAAAGGCGCCCAGAATCTTGTTGCGTTTGAAGCAGATGCCGCAGAGCAGGAAGTAAAGCAGGTTGCCCCACAGGCTCAGCAGCATGGCCCAGCCCAGCGGGGCCACGTTCAGGGTAAGGGTGTACTCGGAATTGACATCCGTCAGGTTGTTCAGGAATTCCTGCCAGCCGCCGGCGAGCACAGCCACCATGGATTTGCCCAGGGTGGAATCCAGGGCGCAGAGGACGCCGTCCACCAGGAAGGAAGCGCAGAAGAACAGCACGGGCAGGACAATACAGGCCATGATGAGCATGGACACCCATTTCTCCACGGTGGACGCCGGGAGCATAAGCCAGGCGCTGCCTTTGCGCTTGTCCGTCAGATACCCGTAAATGCGGGTGTAGTAGAGCTCCAGTGCGGCGGAAGCCAGGAAAAAGGTGACAAAGCGGCCGCTGATGCCGGGACCCTGCCAGGTGCCGTTGAAGGTGAGGTTGAACAAGACCACCACAAAATAGATGATAAGACCGGCCAGGCCAATGCCCACGGCGGCTTTCACGTGGTTGCGCCACATTTGGGTGAGGTCGTATTTGAAATAGGCCCAGAAACGGGAACCCTGAAAAATTTCGTTTGTCATAGGGCTACTGGAATAAAGCTTTAACAACATCTTTGTGGGCATGCACGGCATTGAAGAGGGCTTCCAGGTTCACCTTGGATTCCTCGCCGGTGGAGTTGGGATACACCTGGATGGCACCGGAGGGTGTCTGCTCCAGGTACAGGGCCTCCGGATGGAGGGTATTGCTGTAGTCAAAGAACAGCTTTTCGCTGATCTGCTGCAGGCTGGCGTTCAGGAGCACATCCTCCTTGTCCAGGATGACAATGGGGTCGATAATCTCCTCCAGGTCGCGTACCTGGTGGGTGGAAATGACCACGCAGGCGTCCTCGTCCGTGTACAGGGTGATGGCCTTGCGGAACTGGGACTTGGACGGGATGTCCAGGCCGTTGGTGGGCTCGTCCATAAAGTAATGGCGCGCATTGCACGCGAGCGCGAAGGCAATCCAGGTCTTTTTAAGCTGGCCGGCGCTCATGCTGTCCATGCGCTGGTTTTCGTCCACCTCGAACTCGCGGAGAATGGAGAGGAACTTGGCCTGGTCGTACTTGGGCCAGAGCCGGCCGGTTTCCAGGCCAAACTGGTTGGCGCGGTTGTGAACGGGCGCTACCTCGTCCGGAAGATAGAACTGTTCCGCCAGCAGACTGGGCTGACGGTCAAAGGGAGCGCGGCCGTCTGTGTCGATGGTGCCGGTCTGGGGCTTCTTGAGGCCGCACAGCAGGGTGAGCAAGGTGGTTTTGCCCACGCCGTTCTCTCCGAGCAGGCCGTAGATGTTACCGCCCTTGAGCTCCATGGAAATGTTCCTCAGAACTCCCTTGGAGCCATAACTGAAAGATAGATTTTGAATACTTATCATAACTTTTCGTGTGTATTAGTTCATTAGTACACTGCAAAGGTATAAAGAATTTTTGGAATTGCAAATAAAAATAGGAAATTTTTTCATGTTCACTAAATGATTGCTACTCAGTATATTAACGAATAATCCTCGTTTGAATTTGGAACGAGGATTATACGATAAATGATTGACTGTCAGACAGATAAGTGTTACCAGCCGCGGCGGATATTTTCCGCCATCCCGTGGGCTAACCTGGCACGGGCTTCCCGGGAATACCAGGCAATGTGCGGACTCAGCAGGAGCCGCTCCGGATACTGGCGCGCCGCTTCCATGAGCAGACTGTCCAACGGAAGCGGTTCCTTTACATAGACATCCAGGGCCGCCCCGGCAATCATGCCCTCCTCGATGGCCGCGGCAAGGTCTGCTTCAACCGCTATGCCTCCCCTGCCCGTGTTCACCAGAATGGCGGTGGGCTTCATCTGCGCCAACTCTTTGTAGCCGATGAGACCCGCCGTCCGCTCGTTGTACGGTGCGTGGATGGAGATGACATCGGCCCGCCCCAGCAATTCCTCCAGCCCTACGCAGGGGTACTCCTTGCAATGGCCGGTGCCGGAGGTGGAATAATAAATGACCTCCATGCCGAAGGCCTTGCCAATAGCGGCCACTTTCTGGCCAATGGCGCCCATGCCCACGATGCCCAGCGTTTTGCCGGAAAGCTCCGTGAACGGGTGCGCAAAATCCACATGGACGGGATTCCGGCTATAGGCGCCGCTCTGCACGAATGACTGATAATGGAAAGCGCGGCCGCTCAGGTTCAGGATGTGCATCCAGGCTGTCTGTGCCACGGAATCCGTGGAGTAGGCCGCCACATTGCGCACTGCGACGCCCCGGGCTTCGCACAGTTTTACGTCTATATTGTTGATGCCAGTCCCGGCCTCGCAGATAAGTTTGAGCCTGGGTGCGGCGTCCAGGAAGGCCTGGTCCACAATGACTTTGTTCAGGCAGGCAACGTCTGCGTCCTTCACCCGCTGCCGGGCCTCTTCCGCCGTGGAGCTGGGATAGCACACCAGTTCCCCCAGAGCGGCCATTTCCTCCAGAGAGACGTCGCCCATGGAGATAGCGTCTAAGAATACGATTTTCATAACTACAAATTAACAGAAAAATTTGTATATTTACAACCAGTTATGGCAACCGCAGCGGAAATACTTGCGCGCATAGACGAAAAAGCGCCCTACGCAATGGTCATCGAGGCCAGTGTACGGGACTATTGCGTCCTGGCCCTGCAGTTCCTCAAAGGACAGGCCCAGGCGCAGCAATACTTCCAGTCCCCCCTTCCTGCTCCCCTGCCCGTTTTGGACACGGAAGCATCGGCCCCAAAACATGCGGCGGAACGCTACTGCGTGCAGCTTTACAGGCCTGCCAGCGAGGCCTTGCTGGCCGATGCTATTGCGGACCTGGCCTTTGCGCAGTCCCAGCGGCTCACCCTCGCGGAACCGGCATCGCCCCAGGCGGATGACCGCGAGCGTGCGTGCGTATATATAACGGCTGTGTACACCCTCTTTGCGCTGGTGTTGCATGGCAGGACGGATTTTGCTGTCCTCTTCCTGGAAGCTTGGGCCAATTTCAACGAGTTCGCCAGCGCCCGTACCGTCCGCATGCACTACGACCGCAGCTGGAACAGCCGCTACGAGCCCCTCTTCTACCCCCTGGGGTAATTACACTCCATTGACCGTACCAACGCGCCAAGGTCCAGCCGGTGTACCCTCAGGCAAATTCTGCTGGTCGGCAAGTGGTTGATACAGAGCGAGATGCTAAAAATCCTCGGCGCAAATGGAGCCGAGGATTTTTAGGAAATGCTTATGTATCAATTGGTTAGCAGCCAGTAATGAGATACACTCGCTTCGCTCGGTATGACAAAGAAAAGGTGGGCTCGGTATGACAAAAATGCCCGGTCGAATGGCAAAAAAAAGACCCCCGATCAGGTCGGGAGTGACAGGAGATGCCCGGTCGTAGCCGGGCATGACGAGAAAAGGCCCTTCAGATTGGATTAGTACAGGAATCCGAACATCCAAAGGGGAACTTGGTTGTCATGCACATATTCTATGTCATCCTTGATTACGTATCCGTTCGGGATGTCTTCTATCTGCTTCTTCCCTTTTTTGCGTCCTCCCACTTCAAAGGTGAGGCCATCAATTTCAAAATCAGACACGGGCGATTCCAGCGTCTCGTACTTTTGTTTGGTCCAGCAGAAGAAAATGGTTTCGCGACTGTTTCCGGTGTTGGGCTGCTCTCCGGACAGGACGTAAGCCATATTGGAGTTGTGCAGATACAGTTTGTCCATCTTGCGAAGGATGGCATCTCCGTTGGCTTTCATCCTTAATACGGATACCAGTTCGGCTTTCTCCAGATATTCCAGGTATTTGGGCAGGTCGTCCCGGTCAAGCCCCAGGTCTCGGGCCATGTCTGAGAAATTGATTTTAACGGGGACGCTCTTTGAAATGAAGTACATAAATTTTTTGAGCTTCTGGGTGGCCGCTATGGTCATCTTGGCATGTTTTGGGATATCCAACTCTACAGTAGTTTTGATGATTTGTCGCAGACGTGTCTCAAATTCCGGCTCCTGGAAGAAGGGATAGCAGCCTTTTTTCATGTAGTCGTCGAAGTATTTGAGCGGACGCTCCGGGCCATAGGGGAAGTCTACTTTTCCCTGGAGGATTTCTTCCAGGGTGCTCCTTTTGAGGGACCAGCCACAGCGGAGATTGAGATACTCGCGGAAGGACCAGACCGGTAGGTGGTACTCTATGACACGGCGGCTAAGGTCGGAGCCGCCCTCCTCCAAATCTAGCATGGAACTCCCGGAATAAATAACGTGCAGCATTGGTAAACTGTCGTAGATGTTCTTAATTTCACGGCTCCATTTTTCGTATTTATGGATTTCGTCTATATACAGGTATTTACCTCCGCGAGCAAAGAACGTCTTGGCGGTTTCTAGCAGCGTATGGGCGCTGAAATAGATGTCATCGGCAACAACGTAAAGGGATTCATCCCGGTTCCCAAGTTGCTTGATGTGTTGCAGGATGAGGGTGGATTTTCCCACACCCTTCTGGCCCAGAATGCCTAGAATACGAACGTCCCAATTGATGGTTTGGTGCTGCTCACGGAAAAAGTTCATCGGGGTCAGTTCCAGGAGCTGGAAGTATTGGTCTGACCTGAACTGAAAAAAGTTGAC
>DFFY01000006.1 GCA_002371115.1 Bacteroidales bacterium UBA3764 | reverse complement strand
GAGTTCTTCTCGTGACACACTCTTTTTGCAAATATAGGAAAATTAGTTTATATTTGTGTTTTAAGAACCGCATCATTATGAGAATCCCTGAATCTGAACTCATCATCAACAGCGACGGCTCCGTGTTCCATATTCACCTGAAACCGGAAGAACTGGCCGATAACGTTATCATGGTAGGCGACCCGTCCCGCGTGGACATGATTGCCGAATATCTCACGGACCTTGAATTCCGCCATGCTTCGCGAGAATTCGTTTCCGTAACCGGCAAGTACAACGGAAAGCGCATCACGGCCCTTTCCCACGGTATCGGCCCGGACAACATTGACATTGTAATGACGGAACTGGACGCCCTGGCCAACGTGGACTTCAAAACCCGCGAGGTAAAGCCGGAGCACCGCGCCCTCAACATCCTGCGCATTGGCACCTCCGGCGCCCTGCACGCGGACATTCCGCTGGGAAGCTATGTGCTGGCGCACATCAGTGTGGGCTTCGACGGTGTCATGAACTGGTATGGCAACCGGGAGAAGGTGACCATTCCGGAAGTGGAGGAAGCGTTCAAGAAGCACATGAACTGGAACCCATACCTTCCTTCCCCGTACTTCGTGAAGGCATCCAATAAGATTATCGACCTCATGAAGGATGTCACCATCAAGGGCGTAACCATCTCTGCACCGGGCTTCTATGGCCCGCAGGGACGTATTGTCCGCCTGCCGCTGGCCATGCCCCACATGCTGGAGGACGTAGAGAGCTTCCGCTTCTCCACGGGCGGCGAGGACTACCGCATCACCAATTTCGAGATGGAGAGCTCTCCGCTGGCCGGCCTGGCCGCCCACCTGGGGCACAACGCCAGCACGGTTTGCTGCATTATTGCCAACCGCTACCTGCAAAGCTCCAACCCGGACTACAAACCGGCCATCCGCAAGCTGGTGGAGCTGTGCTTAGAGAAAATGTCCACGCTCTAAAAACCTGCCGCGAAATGCGGCAATTTCTTTACTATGAACGAAATCAATAACGCTTACGTGTCGGACAAGTACCAGTACACCATGGGAAAGTCCTATCTGGACTGTGGAAAGGAAGGCCAGACGGCCGTGTTCAACCTCTTTTACCGCAAGGCCCCGGAAAATAACAACTGGGCCGTGGTGAGCGGCACGGAGGAAGTGATAGAAATGGTCCTCAAACTGGGCACGGAGCCGGAGGAATTCTATGAGAAATTCCTGCCCGGAGAGGAGTACAAGGAATTCCGCAAGTACCTGAGCACCATGAAGTTCACTGGCGACATGTACACCATGCGGGAAGGAGAGATTGTGTTCCCCAACCAGCCCATCGTCACGGTGGTGGGGCCGCTGGTACAGGCCCAGGTGCTGGAAACGCCCATGCTGTGCATCCTGAACCACCAGATGGCCGTAGCCACCAAGGCCTCCCGTGTGTGCCGCTCCACAGACAAGCCCGTCTCCGAGTTCGGTTCCCGCCGGGCACATGGTCCCTGGGCGGCGGTATATGGCGGCAAGGCGGCCCAGATTGCCGGCTGCGCCAGTTCCTCCAACATCCTCACGGGCGCCTTCAACAACGTGCCTTCCACCGGCACCATGGCGCACAGCTTCATCACTTCCTATGGCAGCACCGTAGAGGGTGAACATCAGGCATTTACGGACTACATTAACACACACCGGGGAGAGAATATCATCCTGCTCATCGACACCTATGACACCCTGCGCTGCGGCATCAAGAACGCCATCCGTTCCTTCAAGGAAAACGGCATTGACGATGCCTACGCGCCCGGATACGGCATCCGTCTGGACAGCGGCGACCTGGCGTACCTGTCCCAGGAAGTACGCCGCATCCTGGACGCCCACGGGCTCACCAAATGCAAAATCTTTGCTACCAACGGCCTGGACGAGTACCTCATCACGGACCTGGAGCGTCAAGGCGCCCGCATAGACAGCTACGGCGTGGGCGACGCCATCGCCACGTCCAAAGCCGCCCCCTGCTTCGGCAACGTATATAAACTGGTACAGATTGACGATGAACCCGTGCTCAAACGCTCGGAAGACAAAATCAAGCTCATCAATCCCGGCTTCCAAATCACCTGGCGCATATCGGCCCAGGACAAGGAAAAGGGCAATTCCATGGACGGCTATGTGTTCAAGGCCGATGTCACCTGCCTCCGCGGGGACGCCACGGACCTGGCCATCCAGCAGGGGAAAACCATCACCGTGCGCGACGAGTTTGACTCCTTCAAGAGCAAGACCTTCGAGGAAGGCTCCTACGACGCCCGTCCGCTGCAGCTCCAGTCCATCAAGGCCGGAAAGCGCATCGCCCCGTACTATGACCTCCAGACCAAGAAGGCCTTCTACCAGGACAATCTGCACCACTTCTCCCCGGCGGAGCGCCGCCTCATTAACCCCCACTATTACAAAGTGGACATCTCCGATGCCCTGTACGACATGAAGATGTCCATCATTGGAAAGTTGGTGAAGGAAATAGATTCCTTTGAGATTTAAGCTGCCATGAAAAACACTGCACTCATTGTTGTGGACATGCTTTATGACTTTATCGACGGCTCCATGGCCTGCCTGGAGGCGGATAAAGCTGTAGAAAACACCCTTCAGTTCATTCAGAAGCAGCATCCCTCCCCCATCCTTTTTGTACGGGACCACCATCCCGCGGGCCATTGCTCGTTCACCGAGCAGGGCGGTCCCTGGCCGCCGCACTGCGTGCAAGGCACCCATGGGGCGGACATCCACGAGGCGCTGGCTCCCTATGCCGACGAAGACCTGTCGTTCTTCAAGGGCGAGGACCCGGCCCGGGAGCAGTACAGCGGCTTCGAAGGCCAAAATCCCGCCGGGCAGAGCCTGAGCGAAGTGCTGCACCTGCTGGAGATGGACCAGGTTATTATCTGCGGCATCGCCACGGAATACTGCGTGCGCAATACGGCGGAAGACCTCCTCAAGGACGGCTTCCATGTGAGCATCCTGCAGGACTGCATTGCCTACGTGGACGCCCAGGGCCATGCGGACGCCCTCAAGGCCATGAAGGAGGAAGGCATCGCCCTACGCTAACGGGGCCCTGCCCTTACACATCAAGGTGCAAATGACAGACATTTTCCAGGGACTGAACAGCCGGCAGAAGGAAGCCGTAGAGGCCACCGAGGGGCGCATCCGCGTGGTGGCGGGGGCGGGCACGGGTAAAACCAAGGCCCTCACGCACCGCTATGCGTATTTGGTAAATGTGCTGGGTATCGACCCGGCTAACCTGCTGTGCCTCACCTTCACCAACAAGGCCGCCGCGGAGATGCGCAGCCGCATTGCCGCCATGGTGCACAGCGGAGACTACAACGACTTTGTATGCACCCTGCACGGCTTCTGCGTCAAGTTCCTGCGAAAGGAAATTTACCGCATAGGCTTTCCCAAATCCTTCACCGTCCTGGACGAGGAAGACAGCAAGGCCATTGCCAAGCAGGCCATGGACGAGCTGGGGCTCAAGCGCACGGAAAAGACGGTGAAGCAGTTCCTGGACGCGATTGGCGCGGAAAAGGCGCTCAACGGCTACATCCAGACGTACATGCTGCCGGGGAGCGTGGTCTCCGACGAGATGCGCCGCACCTCCCGGCTCGCGGCCTACGTGAGCCGCCAGATGAAAA
>DFFY01000112.1:6805-9116 GCA_002371115.1 Bacteroidales bacterium UBA3764 | reverse complement strand
GCAAAGGATGTGGCAGTGATACTTGTCCCTATATGCATCCGGATACTTCCGGTCTTCCAAAGTGTTGTATATCAAAAAATCTTCCATAACCGCGAAGTTACGGAAGATTCCCCGAATTATCAATTTTCCTTAGATTCCGTTGGAGTCCGTTCGTGCTAATGCTCCCACAATCTCGTGTGCCTTATAAGGCTCCTCCAGAAAGGCGATGTCTTCCTTGGTGAGCGCCAGGTCTACAGCACGAACGGCGGCATCGAAGTGCGGAACCTTGGTGGCACCAACAATTGGTGCAGCTACCCCCTTGGCCAGCGTCCAGGCAAGGGCTACCTCCGTCATGGTCACCCCAAGCCGTTCTGCCAAAACCGCCACCCGCTCGATGATTTCCAGGTCGTTTTCCTTGGAAGCATCGTACTTCTTGCGGATGGTCTTGTCCGTATTGGAACGGGCCGTGCCACTCTCCCACCCCCGGTGCGTCAGGTGACCGCCGGCCAGCGGAGAATATGGGATAAGGGATACGCCGTACTGCTCGCAGACGGGAATCAGTTCCCGCTCATCCTCCCGGTACATGAGGTTGTAGTGGTTCTGCATGGTGGAAAAGAGCGTCCAGCCGTTTCGCTCGGCACAAATCTGCATATTGTGGAACTGGTAGCCGTACATGGCCGATGCCCCGATGGCCCGCACCTTCCCTGCCTTCACCAGTGAATCCAGGGCCTCCATGGTTTCCTCGATAGGCGTACCATAGTCAAAACGGTGAATCTGGTACAGGTCCAGATAGTCCGTTCCCAGCCGCTGCAGCGTGCCGTCAATCTCCCGGAGAATCGCTTTCCGGGAAAGCTGACCCTCGTTGAAGAACACTTTGGAGGCAAGGACCACCTTGTCCCGTGCGATGCCGATGTTTTTCAGCGCCCGGCCCAGATACTCTTCGCTGGTGCCGAAAGAATAGATATTGGCCGTATCGAAGAAATTGACACCCAGGTCTATAGCATGCTTTACCATGGCCTGCGTATCCTCCGGTCCTAAGGTCCACTGATGGAAGTCTTCCGAGGCTTTTCCGTAGGACATGCAGCCTACGCAGATGCGGGATACCTCAATCCCCGTATTTCCAAGCGTTGTGTATTTCATATTCGTTTGTGTTTGTTCAATAAGTAGAAGCTTTGCTATAAGTAATAAGCCATTTCCCGTCAATCTTACGGAGCTGCGAGTCCATCTGGAGCCGCCAGGTGTGACGTCCGCCACCATAGACGGCGGCATTGACGCGGCTCCTGCCTATCATCCGGGCAGTATCGCCATTTACCATAATGTCCAGCGAATCGGTTTCAACACTGTAATAGTTCAGGACGCCGGATGCAATCTCGGAAAGGTATTCCTGCTTGGGCTGGCGATGGCCGGTCATGTGAACCAGGATGCTGTCATCTGACAGTAGTTTCCCAAGTGCCACGGTGTCTTTGACCATCATGGCCTTGTACATCGCCACATAAAGGCTTTGAATTTGCTCCTTGTCAGTCATTCACTTGCCTCCGGTGACGAATTTTTCAATCTGAGCCCGGGCCGATTTTACTTTGGAGCCCTGGATGGAAAGGCCTTTTTTGATGGTCGCTGCGGGAATAGCGGCTTTGAGGTCCCTCAGTGACTGGCCGAAGCCGCTCCCTTCGTGTGTCGTGAAAGGGATGACGGTCTTACCAGTCCAGTCGTGGGCTTCCAGGAAAGTAGCCACGCACATCGGATAAGTGCCCCACCAGCAGGGCCAGCCCAGATAGATGGTGTCGTACTTGGAAATGTCGATATCGGCCTTCAGCGCAGGGCGCGCCTTGTCGTTCAGTTCTTCCTTGGCCTTCTGGGTGCATTCATAATAGTCGACGGAATATTCCTTGACGGTCTCCAGCCGGAATATATCGGCCCCGGTGAGCTTCTGAATCTGTTCAGCGACCACTTCGGTATTACCTTTCTTGAGATTGACAATGCCGTCGGAGGTGTAGTTCTGCCCTGTACGGGAATAATAGACCACAAGGGTTTGGGCCGATGCACTCAGTGCGGCAAGGGCAAGGAAGGCGGTAAGGAGGATGCGTTTCATTTTGCTTGAGCGATAATAAGATTGACTTCACGGTCACAATGGGATGCTGCTGCGCCGTGGATGGCTACGCCGGCTGTAAGGTTGGCATCGGGGACGGTCATCTTGATCTGTCGGATGCTGCCGCCCAGGCCGCTGCCCTCATGGGAGCAGAAGGGAACAATCTTTTTTCCGGCGAAGTCGTAACTCTCCAGGAAGGTAAAAACGGCCATTGGCGGAACGCCCCACCAATTGGGATAGCCCAGG
>DFFY01000112.1:0-6748 GCA_002371115.1 Bacteroidales bacterium UBA3764 | reverse complement strand
GCCCAGGATGATGGTGTCGTACTGGGCCATGTTCTCTACCTTGGCCGTGAGTTCCGGACGGGCCTTGGCACGAAGTTCCTGCTTGGCCTCCTCGATGCAGACCATATAGTCGTCGGAGTACTTCCTTACCGTGTCAATCTGGAAGACATCGGCCTCCGGAAGCAGCGCCTTTATCTTTTCCACGATAACCTCATTATTGCCCTTGGGCAGGTTACGGATACTTCCATCCACATAATTTTGTCCCCTGCGGGAGTAAAAAGCAATCAGTGTCTTTGCCATAATAACAATCAATTTACGATGCAAAGGTACGCGGTATGGCTCAAAGCGTTGTTATCAATATTTCCGGAAGAATTATCGCAAGTGCCGAATCGCTTATTACTCTTCCACTTGCCGATAATGACAGTAACTGCCACGGCAATAACAGATGTGGCTGCTATGATGACTGTTTGCATGTCCAAAGGTATGACATGGAGGCAGGCCCCGTCACGCTCTACTCCCCTACGACAGCAACTCCTTGACAGCCGACGAGATGGGGCATTGCAACCGGAAGGAATATAAACCCGTATTTAGCACATATTCACAGTGCGGTTAGCTGGTAATTATTTGACCACCCAAACGCAAAAACGGGCTTTTTTGAGGTTAGCTGGTAAAATTCCAACCAGCTAACCGCACCCCGGCCCAATTCGAATTTACCGAAGAAACTCCTTGATACAGTCGGCAATCTCGCGGTGATGGAACTCCAAAGCAAAGTGTCCGCTGTCCACAAACTTCACCACGGCGTTCGGCAAGTCGCGCTTGAAGGCTTCGGCGCCGGCACCATCCTGGCGGCCCGGATGGAGGAGATTACCGATTTTCGTTTAAAATGCTTATCTTCGTGCCATGTTATACGCAGTCCAATTGGGGATGGAAGGATGAACCGTCTTCTGACATATGACCTGGGACCGGGCGTGGAGGCCTTCTCCACGAAGCGCAACGCGCCCCTTCCCTATCCCGTCATCCAGGGCCATCAGGTCCATGGCAGCCGCGTGGCTGTAGTGGACCGCCCCGGCATCATCCGCGAGGAGCTGGAAGGCTATGACGCGTTTGTGACGAATCTCCCGGGGGTTGCCATCGGCGTACGGAGCGCCGACTGCGTGCCGGTGCTGCTCTATGACCCTGTAAAACGGGCCGTAGCCGCCGTCCATGCAGGTTGGAAAGGCACCGTGCTACATATCGTCCAAGCGTCCATCAATGCGCTTCGACAGGAATACGGCTGTTCCCCGTCCAACCTCAAGGCCGTCATTGGCCCATCCATCGGCCCGGACAGCTTCCAGGTGGGCGAAGAAGTGGCGGAAAAGTTCAAGGAAGAGGGATTCCCAATGGATGTAATCTGGTCATTCCGTGGCGAAGGAGACGGCTCCCCCATGTCCGGCGGCCACCATGTGGACCTCTGGAAGGCCAACCGCTGGCTCCTGGAAAAGGCTGGCGTAAAGCCGGAGCATATCCAAGTCTGCGGGATTGATACCTATACTGACGGAGCCTTCTTCTCGGCCCGCCGCGAAGGCACCGCCTGCGGCAGGATAATCAATGCTATCAAACTGCTGTAGAACACACATCCTAAGGCAGCTAAAGTAAGTTATGGATCATCTACCACTTTCCGACATCCCGATGCTCGTCTCCAGCATCAACTTCCTTCTTCGGGACGAGGAGTTCGAGAACCTCGACCAGATTTGCTACTGCTATGGCATCGGGCGGGAGGAGATGGACCGCCTGCTCGCAAGCGAAGGGTATGCCTACAAGGAAAACCTGAACTGCGTGAAATGAGCGTCCTGAACCACCATATCATCGAGCAAGCCTATGCGTTCTTCCACCAGAAAGAACGGGTCTATGCGCACTCCACCTCCGAGCGGGAGAAGGACCACATCGAGGATGCCATCGCCTCCTATGTAAACGCCATGTCACCGGCTCTTTACGCCGTTCTGTCTGAAGAGAATGACGCCTATCTCAAGGAGCATGACAGCTTTGGCGAACAGCTCCGTGACGCAATTGAGAAAATGGAGCGGATGCTTTCAGAGAACCCTTTCATAGAACTTTAGGGATGGAGCCGCTCATCAATCTGTACCGTCCGGAAATAGCAATCGGCAGGATTGTGGGATATCCTTCCCAAAAGTGCTCGGGACTGGATATCGCCGACGAGACGATGCGTTATTACAACGTAGTCGTTACCAAGTATGAATGCAGCGTTGAAGGCGACCGTGCCGATAATAAATACGGATGGGTTAGGTGCAATCCTAATCCGTAAATATAGACAATGGCATATTGCACAAAGCCCCGGTAATCCTTAGGTGACTACTGGGGCCTTGTTATATCTTTAAATGTGAATCTTGCACATTTCACCGTGCGGTTAGCTGGTAATTATTTGACCACCTAAACGCAAAAACGGGCTTTTTTGAGGTTAGCTGGTAAAATTCCGACCAGCTAACCGCACCCCCGCCAAATTACGATTAATCTATCTACGTAAATGTAATCATTTTCCGCGAGACGGAGAGCCGGGCAGGCGGTCGAAGATGCAGGCATGTCCGGGCGTACGATAGCAACTGTTGCAACTGACACAGAGGGCGGGACGGGTGTCGCCGTCCATCCAGCGTTTGATCAGATGCGGTTCCCGGATGAGCGGACGGATTTCCCAAGCTCGTAAGCCTCGGTGAAGGCCGGAAGGGCTTCCACCTCTCCCTTCTTGTCGACCCCGCCTCCGTAGATGCGGCCGCAGCGGCGGATGTCGGCAAAGCAGTCGGCGAAACCGTCGAAGACATCGAAGGCACGGTCCAGTTGGGCCTTGTTATCGTCCTGGGCAGTGACCATATAATAGAAGTCCTTGTCCTTCATCCTGTCGTAAAGCGGATTCATGCGGTCCAGAAAAACCTTCATCTGACCGCAGACGGAGTAGTAGTACACGGGGCAGGAGAAGCATACGACATCGGCTTCCATCATCTTGGGAAGAAGGCTGTTGGCGTCATCCTTCTGGAAGCACTCCCCTTTCTGGAGACACACCAGGCAGCCCTGGCAATAGTTAATTTTCTTCTCGCGGAGATAAATAATCTCCACTTCGTTGCCACTCTCGGCGGCGCCTTTGGCGAACTGCTGGGCCAACATGTCCGAGTTGCCACCTTTGCGGGGACTACCCGCTATAATCAAAACTTTCTTCATCGTCTTATGGATTGTATCTCAATGCGTCGGCGGGCCAGCCCTCCAGGTTATGGCCGGTATCAAGCCGGCGGACGGCGGCCATTTCGTCTTCTGAGAGCTCAAAATCGAACACATCCATGTTCTGTATCATGCGCTCCTTGTGGACGGACTTGGGAATGACGATAATCCCCTGCTGGATGAGGAAACGGAGCGCTACCTGTGCAGCCGTCTTCCCATGGGCATTCCCCACCTCCATGAGGGCTGGATGGGAGAAGATGCCGTTGAGACCTTCTGCCAGCGGCCCCCAGGATTCCACGGCAGTTCCGTAGCGGGCCATAAGCTCCACCATGGGACGCTGCTGATAGAAGACATGGGTCTCTATCTGGTTTACGGCAGGAATGACTGAGGCATTCTTCACGAGCGCCTCATAGGTCTCTGGGTAAAAGTTGGATACGCCGATGGAGCGGAGGTATCCTTCCTTCACCAGGTCCTCGAAGGCAAGCCAGATGTCGCTGTCATTGCCCATCGGCCAATGGATGAGCATAAGGTCCAGGTAATCCAGTTTCATCCTTCTCAGGGAGCCTTTTACATTCTCCTTGGCCTGGGCATAGGAGGGACGTGTCTGGCAGAGCTTCGATGTGATGAAAATTTCATCGCGAGGGATGCCGGATGCGCGGACCGCAGCACCGACCATGGCCTCATTCTCATAGTATTGCGCAGTGTCCAGCGAACGGTAACCAACACTCAGCGCATCAAGGACGCAGCGCTCGGTGATGGACGGGTCCACCATATACACCCCGTAACCGAGGATGGGCATCTCAATCCCGTTATTGAGTTTAACGTTTTGCATGTCCAGCAAGTTCTTTAGCGCACAAATATACTCATTTTCTGTGAGATGGAGAGCCGGACACTTGGTCGGAGCGTGCGGTGGGCTTATTCCTTGAGAAATTTCATCTTGAAATCGCAGCTGAGAAACGGAAATTCTGTGCCGCATTTCCGGAAAAAGTGAAAGTGTCGTCGGGAAAAAGATTTTTCCGATATTTGCACTATGAAAAAGTATCTCATTCTTACTGCAATAGCCATTGCAAGCCTAACGGCCTGCAAGACGGGCACTACCATTGGCAAGGAAGACCTGACCTTCCCCTTCGGGAACCGGCTGCCTTCACCGCCCTTCACAGGAGAGGCATACCTTCAACCGATGATTCAGCCGGATACGGTGTTCAACTTTCCGGCGACCAATAACATCACCTTCGCTCCAGGCGCTCACAGTTCCTGGCATCGGCATGGCGGGATGGTAGTGCTTGTAACCGGCGGCGTCGGCCTTTATCAGGAGGAAGACAAGCCTGCGCAGATTCTTCGCAAAGGCGATGTCCTGCAGATTCCCGCCGGCGTGCGCCATTGGCACGGGGCCACTAAGGACAACTGGTTCTCGCAGATGGTCATCTACGATGCAGCCTGGCAGCCGGAGATACTGGCCGATGAGGACAATACACTCACGGAGGAAGATTATCTTTCGGCAATCTCAGAGGCCCAATCGGAGTCGGGCATAACGGTTAATGATTTGAGTATGTTCCCCGCCCCGGCAGAGGCAATAACCCTTCCCACTTTCAATGGCCCCATCCACCTGGCGAACACGCTGGAGGAACCCAATGTTGCAGGCTGCCCGGGCCTCCACAACGTTGTCTTCGAGCCCGGCGTGTACAATGCCTGGCACTCCCATGCGGGCGGACAGGTGCTCATCGTGACGGACGGTATCGGCTATCACCAGATTGAAGGTCAGCCGGTAAATGAAAAAAACACTCGTACTCCTTGCAGCCGCAATTGCCTTTGCCGCCTGCTGCAACAACACCCCCAAAGGCATTGTCATTGAAAAACAGGGCGTTTTCTCTTCCGGCGGAACCGTCACGGCTCCTATCCCCGGAGACTATAATCCCTCACAGAACTGGATGGATGCTACCCGCGCCGGCACCACCACCCACGTGGACCACGCTAATACCTTCTATCAAATTCCTGCCGATGGCAACGGCAACCCCATCGTCTTCCTGCACGGCTACGGCCAGACCCGCACCGGTTGGCAGACCACGCCGGACGGCCGCGAAGGCTGGAGCAACTTATTCCTTCGCAAGGGCTACGGCGTTTTCCTGGTGGACCAGCCTCGTCGCGGCGCTGCCGGTGCTACGGAATTCATCGTCAATGACCCCGGCGATGTGGACGGCGACAAGTTCAAGGTGGGCGAACAGGCCTGGTACACGCACTTCCGTATCGGCCGCGTGGCCCCGGAGCGCTACGAAGGCTCCCAGTTCCCGGAAGGGGCCGATGCCCAAACGCAGTTCTTCTGCCAGATGACGCCCAACACCGGCAACTACGACGAAGCCCTCTTCGGCAAGGCCCTCAGCGCCGTTCTCGCCGATGTCAAGGCCATGACCGGCAAGAAGAGCATCTACATTACCCATTCCCAGGGCGGCCGTGTGGGCTGGGCCACGGATGCGGAGAATATCGCCGCCATCATCGCCGTAGAGCCCGGCTTCGGTCCTTTCCCGGGATCTCTCGAGTATCAGAAGTTCCTGGATGCCAAGGTGCCCATGCTCTTCCTCTTCGGCGATTACATCCTGAACGGTCCCGAAGACATCCAGTCCACCGGCTTCTGGCAGATGGTCCTGAACCAGTGCCGCGACTTTGCAGAGCATTACAATGCCGACGGCGGCAATGCCAAGGTGGTTTATCTCCCCGACGAAGGCATCACCGGCAACAGCCACTTCCTGTTCCAGGAGAAGAACAATGACGTGATTGCCGATTATATCGCTGGCTGGCTGAAAACCATTAACTTATGAAAAAGCTTATGATCCTTGCAGCGGCGGCACTTTTATGCCTCACCGCCTGCGCCCAAAACAACAAGAAAATGAACGAGAACAAGACCCCTATCGCTTGGTTCAGCTGGAGTGGCAACACCGAGGCCGTTGTGAACCACATTGTCGAAATAACCGGTGCCGACACCTTCCGTATTGAGCGAGAAAAGCCCTATCCCGTAGAATATGACCCTTGCACCATGGATGCCAAGCAGGAGGTCGATAACAACGTGTTCCCGGCCATCAAAGGGCTCCCTGAGAACTTTGACCAGTACAAGACCTTCATCGTGGCCGTCCCTGTATGGTGGTACACCGCCCCGATGCCCGTCCGCACCTTCCTGGAAAAGTCCGGCCTTAACTGGAAAGGCAAGACCGTAATCCCCCAGATTGATGCCTGGCTGAAGAAGTTGAACCTGTAGCAGAACCAGACAACCCCCAAAAGGACGGTACCCGGAGGCGAGTATCATCCTTCCCTCGTATTGTAGCATTATTGTCTATATTTTTTCCGTATAGAACCCCTGAATCCGGACGAATCGTTCGAATTCTGATCAACTGCAATCTTTTGCAATGAAGTCGCGAAAAATCAGTAAATTTGGGCGATTTATAGACGCACCGACCACTATGGCATCAACCAATACCCAAAAACAGGCAGCAAAACAGTTCGTAAAAGACTGGTCCGGCAAGGGCTACGAGAAGGGCGAGACCCAGCGATTCTGGATAGACCTGCTGCATACCGT
>DFFY01000046.1 GCA_002371115.1 Bacteroidales bacterium UBA3764 | reverse complement strand
GCCATGAGCGACTGGAACACCCTCTTTGTGGAAGTTCCCATCGAAACCTTCAACCCTGTAAAAGTAGTGCTGGACCTTCTGCGTCCCGCACATCAGAAGTAATATTTCTCCACTCCCTCCGGTCGGTCGAAATGACAATGTCTGTCATACCGAGGCCGTAGGCCGAGCTGTCATACCGAGCGAGCGAAGCGAGTCGAGTGTATCTCATGAATGAAACTATGAAAGAAGCAATTGCTGGAACTTTAGAATCCGGTGACATCATGGTCACCATCGGGCCGGGAGAGGGCCTGCAGGTGGACCTGCAGAGCTCCGTGGCCGCGCAGTTCGGCCGGCAAATCAAGGCCGTGATAACAGAAACCCTGGAAGGCCTGGGCGTTACGGACGCTCACGTGCAGGCCGTGGACAAAGGAGCGTTGGATTGCACCATCCGGGCCCGCGTTACCGCCGCGGCCGTCCGGGCAACGGGAAAAGACGTATGGAAAGACTAAGGAGAACCATGATGTTCGTTCCGGGCAACAATCCCGGAATGATGGCCGATGCCCACATCTACGGGCCGGACAGCATAATGCTGGACCTGGAAGACTCCGTGACCATGGCGGAGAAGGACGCCGCGCGCCTGCTGGTGTACAACGCCCTCAAATCCATCGACTACGGAAACACGGAAATGGTGGTGCGCATTAACCCGCTCAATACCCCGTACGGCAAAAAGGACGTAGAGGCTGTTGTAAAGGCCGGGGTCGATGTCATCCGCATGCCCAAGACGGAAACGGCCGAGGAAGTCCGCGAATTGGAAGCGGAAATCCTGAAGGTGGAAACGGAAATTGGCCGGGTAGGGGAAACCAAGATTATGGCCGCCATCGAGAGTGCGCTGGGCATTGTGAATGCCTATGCCATCGCAACGGCCTCGGGACGCATGATGGGCATCGCCCTGGGCGCAGAAGACTATTCCGCCAACCTCAAGACCAACCGCACGCCGGGCGGGGCAGAGCTTCTGCTGGCCCGCGAACAGATTGTGGTGGCCGCCCGTGCCGCCGGCATCGCCTGCTTCGACACGGTATATTCCAATCTGGACGACATGGAAACCTTCCGCAAGGAGGTGGAGCTCATCAAAACATTGGGCTTCGACGGAAAATCCATCATCAATCCGCGTCAGATTGAGGTGGTGAACAGCGTGTTCACGCCCACCGAGAAGGAAATCACCAAGGCCCGCGCCGTGGTGGCCGCCATCAAGGAGGCCCAGGCCAAGGGCTCCGGCGTCATCTCGCTCAATGGAAAAATGGTTGACCGTCCGGTTGTGCTGCGCGCAGAGCGTACCATCGCCCTGGCCGTTGCCGCCGGTGTAATCGACAAGGAGGAAGTGCTATGAGAAACTCCAAAGTTGTAACGCTGGAAGAGGCCATCCGCCGTTCCGGCCTCAAGGATGGCATGACCATCAGCTTCCACCACCATTTCCGTGGCGGAGACAAAGTGGTGAATTTGGTGGTCGATAAGCTGGCCCAGATGGGCTTCAAGGACCTCAAGCTGGCGGCATCGTCCCTGTCGGACGTGCACAAACCGCTCATTGAACATATCAAGAATGGCGTTATCACCGGCATTTCCACGTCGGGCCTGCGCGGAGAACTGGCCGATGCCATCTCGCACGGGCTCCTCAAGGAACCGGTGGTGTTCCGTTCGCACGGCGGCCGGGGCAGTGCCATTGTTGGTGGAGAGCTCAAGATTGATGTGGCTTTCCTGGGTGCATCGGCCAGTGACGAACTGGGTAACGCGTGCGGTGTGCCGCGCTCGGAGAATGCAAAAAGTATCTGTGGCTCACTGGGTTATGCCCTGCCGGACGCTCGCTATGCCAAACATGTGGTAGTGATTACGGACGACCTGGTGGCGTATCCCAACCTGCCTGCCGGCATCCGCGGTGCGGACGTGGAGTCCGTGGTGGTTGTGGACAGCGTGGGTGACAGCTCCAAAATCTCGGCCGGCGCCATCCGCGACTCCAAGAACCCGCGGGACATTCTGCTTGCGAAACAGGCTGCCAAAGTGGTCATTAACTCTGGCTATTTCCAGGACGGCTTCAGCATCCAGACGGGTACCGGCGGCGCTTCGCTGGCGGTGGTCAAGTACATCCGCGAGGAAATGCTGAGCCGCGGCATCAAGGCTTCCTTCGCCCTGGGCGGCATCACGGCGCACATTGTCAAGCTCCATGAGGAGGGGCTTATCGGCAGGCTCATTGACGTGCAGTCCTTTGACAAGGTGGCGGCGGAATCTATTGCCAAGGACCCTTCCCATGTGGAAGTGTCTTCTGTGGAATATGCTTCCGGTGAGCACCTGGGTTCCGCTACGCATGCGCTGGACATTGTGATTCTAAGCGCCCTGGAGGTGGATACGCAGTTCAATGTGAACGTGCTGGTGGGCTCCGACGGCATTATCCGTGGGGCCATCGGCGGTCACCAGGACACGGCGGCGGACAGCGCCCTGAGCATCATCGTGTGCCCGCTCCTGCGCGGCCGCATCCCTTGCGTGGTGCCCAAGGTGACTACGCTCATTACGCCCGGCAAGTCCGTGGACGTGGTGGTCACCGAGTATGGCGTTGCCGTGAATCCGGCCCGTCCGGAGATTACGGAAAAGCTCAGGGCTGCCGGATTGAAGTTGGTCGATATCAAGGACCTGGCTGCCAAGGCTACTTCCATCATCGGCACGCCGGACCCGCTGCCATTTGGCGACAAGGTGGTGGGCGTGGTGATGAACCGCGACGGTTCGGTGCTGGATAAGATTTACAATATTAAATAGTTGCGAGCCCGGTTGGATACCGGGCTTTTTTTGTATATTTGTGGCTATGAAAAAGTTAACTGCATTTTTTGTCCTCCTTCTGCTGGCGCTTCCTCTGCTGGCGCAAAAGACATATCAGTTTGCCACACGGGATACGCTGAATTTGTATTTGGATGTGTATCAGCCGGTTGCCGGCTCTTTGACCACGTTTGAGGGGCATCAGAAGCCCACCATCCTGTTTGTCTTTGGCGGCGGTTTCATCCAGGGTGAACGGAACAACGCATTCCAGAAGGCCTGGTTCGAGCGTCTTACGCAGAACGGGTATGGGGTTGTTGCCATCGATTATCGGCTGGGAATGAAGGGGTTCAAGGTAGGGAAGGGCCTTTCCGGTGCGTTGAAGGCGTCGGAACAATTCCTCCTGTCGCAGGAAATGGGCGTGGAAGACGTCTGTTCTACCGTGAATTTCCTGGCGTCCAACAATGTTGGGGTAGATGTGAACAACCTGGTGCTGGCGGGGTCATCGGCAGGGGCCATTATTTCCGTGGCCACGGAGTATCATATTGTGAATGGCACTGCGCCGGAGCTGCCGGAAGGCTTCAATTTCAAAGGTGTGATGTCGTTTGCCGGGGCGGTGATTTCCACTACCGGAAAGCCGGAATTCCTGGCACAGCCTTGCCCCATCGTCTTTTTCCATGGTACTGAGGACCAGGCGGTTGCGTATGAAAAGTACGCGCATTTTGGCCGTGGTATCTGGGGAAGTGCGTACTTTGACAAGCAGTTTGACAAGAAGGGGTATCACCACCTCATTTACAGGTTCGACGGCCGCACGCACGACGTTGCAGCGTATATGAGTGCGCTGTGGGAGGAGGAAATGAATTTCCTGGAGCAGGACGTGATGCTGGGCAAGGCCCGCACCATCGACGCCCTGGTCTCAGACGCCACGCTGCCCACCTGGGGCAACGTTTCCCTGGATTCTATTTACCGGAAGTAAGGAAGCGTCATGCCCGGCCCCTTTCGTCCGGCCCGGCCCCGACCGGGCATCTTTTGTCATTTCGAGCGAACGTAAGCGAGTCGAGAAATCTCATCCAAAAACGCCTCGCACCCCTCCAGCAAATCCTGGAACGTCGTCTCAAAGTCCCCCGTGTACCACGGGTCCGCCACATCCCGGCTGCTGCCAGCATAAGACATCATGAGCCGGATTTTGTGCTCCGGGTCCTCCGGGATAATCCGTTTGATGAGCCGGAGGTTGGACGCATCCATGAGGATGATGTGGTCAAAACGGTCATAATCGGCCCTGGTAACCTGCCGGGCGCATTTCTGCGGGTCCCACCACACGCCGTGTTGCGAGAGGCACCTTTTTGCCGGCGGGTAAATGGGGTTGCCAATCTCCTCGCGGGAAACCGCCGCCGACTCAATGTGGAACTGCCCCTCCAGGCCCCTTGCCTTCACCAGCGCCTTCAGGATAAACTCGCCCATGGGGCTCCGGCAAATATTGCCGTGACAGACAAACAAAACTCGCATCGCAATCACTTTTTCTCCGCAAAGATACTGCTTTTTCTGCCATTTCCGTACGCCCGGCCTTCCTCGTCCTTAAATTCTGCAAGATAATCTTTCCCAACTTTCGGCAATCTTCTTCATTACAGCCGTGTGATGATGCCGCGAAGGTTGCCCCAGCCTTCGCGGTAGGAGATGCCCGGTCGGGGCCGGGCATGACGGATAGGCCGGTATGGCAGGGCGCATCAGCGCATGCGGGGGGCCAGGTGGTCGCCAATAAAGAGGTTGAAGGCGGTGGCGAGTTTCTTTCCCTGGAGATAGGGCAGATTGACATGGTAGGACTGGGGCCACATACAGATGGCCTTTCCTGCCATAAT
>DFFY01000021.1 GCA_002371115.1 Bacteroidales bacterium UBA3764 | reverse complement strand
ATTGAGGAATTCGGCAAGGATTACGGAATTTACTTCTCCATCCTTTCTTGCATCGCACGGGGAAAGAATACCCGCAGCGAGATAGAGGATATTATCGGCAAGGAAATAGGCGGGTATCTCACCAACCTGGAAAAGGAATACGAGCTTATTGCCAAACGGCAGCCCATGTTCGAGAAGAGTTCCACCAAAAATGTCCGATATGAACTGGACGATGTATTCTATACCTTCTGGTTCAGGTTCATCTACAAATACAACTATATCCTGGAGATTGAGAATTACGCCAAGTTGCAGGAAATCATCGAGCGCGACTACGACACGTTCAGCGGCCTGATGTTGGAACGCTATTTCCACCGTGTGTTCATGGAGACTGGCAAATATACCAGAATTGGCCGATGGTGGGACCGCAAGGGAGAAAACGAGATTGATATGATTGCGGCCGATGAACTGTCAGAGAGCGTGACCTTCTTCGAGATAAAGCGTCAGCAGGAAGAAATCAGCATCGGCGTATTGAAACAAAAGGCCGAAGCCTTCCTGCGTGCAACCTACCAATTCAATGACTACAAGGTTTCATACGAAGGATTGTCTTTGCAACAAATGTGACTTGACAGATCACCCACCTCTCACGTGCGCCAGTGGCAGAAAAATCAGTAACTTCCCACGGCTTGATTATTTTTAACACCGAATACAAATCTGCGCCCTGCCTTTCTCTTCGCAGAGCAAGCGGCCGAATATCACGATTGGAATAATTGTTAATCGATAAGGCCGATATCGGCGAAGGAAGAGAGGTCGCGTTCGATAATCCAGTTGATATAGGTCATAAACATCCAAGCTATATACTGGTAGCCGGCGGCGTTGAGGTGCCCCATAAGCATATAGCGTGAACGGAATTCCTTCGTAGTGAAGTCGGGAGCATATTTCTCCAGGTCGATTAGAAATCCAATCTTACACCGGCTTCGCGCAGGGAATGCTGAAGCTGTTCTATGTTAACATCTTTCGCTGCGCAACGGGAGTTTACCGCAAGGGATGCGGCTACGCCGGCGGCCTGTCCGGTAACCATACAGGTGGATATCTCGCGGGCATCCCAGGTAATACCCTGATCGTAGCCAAAACAGCGCCCGGCCACCAGCAGGTTCCGGGTTTGCCTGGGGATGAGGGAACGGTATGGAATCTGCCACACGGGCCGTTCCTGCCGGGTGATTCTGCGCCCTTTGTACATAAATGGATCACAGACGCCGGACATGCCTATTACGTCCGGATATGCCGTCCATTCCATTGATTCTTCCAGAGTAACGTTGTGCAGACTGTCCAGAACGCGCGTTACACGCACACCGGTTGTAGGCGCTACTTCCATAAGGAAAGCATTCTCGAAGCCTTCTTTCTTTTTTAGTTCCTGCACCTTGTCCCATAGCGCCAAACGTCCCAATTGCTGTTTTTCCGAAACTTGAAAAACATCCAGACCATCCATAGCGTCGTGGTTCCCGGAAGATTCCAAACGTACCTCCGGGACCACCTCTCTCCCAGCAGGGCAGCCGCCCACACGACCCACGATGGTCATATGATATCGGCGGGCTTCGTAAGGGTCTCCTGTCCAGTTGAATACCAGACCGTCACCGCTGGCGTCAATCACCATTTGGCACTTGATGGCAATCCTTCCTGTGTTGCAGTCGGCCAGGACAGCATCGATACGGTTGCCCGACATAGTTACTCCCGCAGCCGTCGTGTTGTACAGAACCTTCACGCCTGCCTCATAAATCATCTTGTCCAGCAAGTATTTGGTGGCTTCCGGATCTACGCGTGGATTTAAGGGATTGACAGCCCAGCCCTTGTCCAACAGAGTTCCACATACTTCGGCGCAGATTCCTTTTACGGCTTTGTCCCAGGACTCTTTCTTTCCCAGCCCGTGTGTAGCCAGTACCGGGAGCACCAGTCCTCCTGTCCACAAACCTCCCAGGAAGTTGGTCTTTTCAATGAGCAGGACGCTGGATCCGCCACGGGCGGCGCAGACAGCTGCCGCGACGCCGGCGGCACCGCCACCTACGACAACCACATCGAGTGATGCGACGACGGGAATCTTGTGGGCTGGTTCCTTAACATAGGAACTCACCTTGAGATGGTCTTCTACTCCGGTGGATACTGCACCGGCCTTTCCGTCTGTGGGAATGGCGCCCGGCAGGATTACGCCAGGCTGTACGTCCTGTGCCAACAACTCGGGGGCAAATGCTAATCCGGCTGCGCTTAGCAGTGACGATTGAATAAACTTTCTTCTGTCCATAGAGATTATTTTTCAACCAGCAGGCCCTGATAACCACAGGGGACTGCTAACTTTCCTTTCCAGAAAGTAGAAGTCTCAAGATACCCGACGGTCTGCTCTGGACAGAACAGACCGTCGGGTCTTTCTCGTTGGAAATGTCTACACGCCTGATTTCCCTGCGTATCCGGCAGGGATTATTCGGCCTTTCCGTCGGAGCCCAGTACGTTCACAATCTTGTGGATGTACATCTTCTTCATTTCCTCGCGGGCCGGTTTCAGGTACTGGCGAGGGTCAAAATGGCTGGGGTTCTCGGCCAGGTGCTTGCGGATGGCACCGGTCATGGCCAGGCGGCTGTCGGAGTCGATATTGATCTTGCACACGGCGCTCTTGGCGGCCTCACGCAGCTGTTCCTCGGGGATACCTACGGCGTTGGGCAGGTTGCCGCCGTACTTGTTGCACATGTCCACATATTCCTGCGGTACGGAGCTGGAACCGTGGAGAACGATAGGGAAGCCGGGGAGCTTCTTCTCAATCTCATGCAGCACGTCGAAAGCGAGCGGCGGAGGTA
>DFFY01000011.1:704-2715 GCA_002371115.1 Bacteroidales bacterium UBA3764 | reverse complement strand
CTCAAGCTCTCGGCCATGAAGGTGACCAGTTTGTATTTTCCGTCTTCCTCATACAGGCCGGCGACAGTCTTCATGCCGGGGCTGATGCGGTACCAGGCAAAGGGGGCGCCGGCATACTTCCAGGAGGTTTTGGCGAAGCGTACGTCCCGGGAGATGATGACGTTCTGCTGCCAGGCGGGGTCGTTGTGGTCGTTGGGACCGGCATGGCCTCCGGCGAAGGTGCCGAAGTCGTCCTCTATATGGAACGGCTCTATGAAGTTCACGTTTTTCCCGCTCAGGAGTTTTAGGATGTAGGTGGCCAGACCGGCGCCGATATCGGCCTCCGGTACCAGGACGCTCACGTTCTCGTTGAACCACTGCGGGTAGAATCCGGCGCGGCAGCCGGCCGTGCGGAAGGTGGCCTGGTCTATGTCGTTGTACACATAACAGTCTATGTTGTTCTTCTGGGCCAGTTTCTTGATGCCCAGGGTGGCCTTTACGCAGCCGATGAATTTGTCGTAATCCACGTCTTCCATCATTTTGTATCGGGCTGTGAGTTCATGGGCATAAGACTGCACCTCTTCATGGGAGAGGTTTTCGATTTCCGTCCCGTAGTCGCTGTAGGGAAGGTAATGAATTTCCGGGCCTATCTTGGTGAAGAGGTCATAGTTGTCGAAGTAGGTGCTCCACATGGCCTCGTTCATGTTGGCCATGAGGCCCACAGAGGACTCCCGGAGGATGCTCCGGGTGCGGGCGGCATCGGCATAAATCCTTACCTTTTCCGTTATTTCCTTCCGGGTGCCCATGACGGTGCGCACGTTCTTGCGGGGAACGCGTTTGAGGCTGCCGGAAGCTTCCAGCGAGCCCACCAGCGTACCGGCGCATAGGTAATCCACAAAGTCGTCCTCATCCAGGGTGGTTTCAAAGCTCATCCTGTCCTTGGCTACGTTGCAAAAAAGGATGGGCATCTCCGGGCAGTCACGCAGGAAGCGTATCCAGGCGAAATCCTCGCTCCAGGAGAGGAATTCCGCATAGACAAAGTCCACTTTCTCGTTGAAAAAGAGGTTCAAGGCTTTCCGGGCGTCCTCCCTTTCATAGACGATGCCCGGATCTACCAGATCCAGGAAGTCCATGCCGGCTTTGATGTCTTCCACCACTTTAAGTTTTCGTTCATGATACGTTCCACGTTGGGGGCCGCTCAGGTTCTTGAAACGGGGCGATGCAATGAGCAGCAGACCCGCTTTGGCTTTCCGGAGTTTATCTTTTGCTTCCATTATCGTTTATTGGTTTTAGTGTAATCTCGGTTGTAAAACTTGGCACTGACCCACAGGCAGGCCAGGCCGCAGATGAGCCAGATGACCCCCAGGATGGGAAAGGTGGCGTTGAGGCTGCCCGTACTTTCCTTGATGACGGCCAGTACATAGGGGGCGGTGGCTCCTACGGCAAAGCCGGTCATAATCATGGCCGATGAGCAGCTGGCGTGCAGGCGCTCCGGCGTGACATCGTACAGGACAGCATAAATATTGGCGTCGAAAAAGGCCCTGAAGAAGCCCCAGCCGGCAAAGCACAGGTACAAGAGCCAGAGGCTGCGGACGCTTCCCATGAAAGGAAGGAAGGCTGCGCCCAGAATAAGGCCGGCGCCCTGGATGACCATCCTTTTCTTAGGGTCCTTGGCGGCCCATTTGTCCGACAAGGTTCCGGCGATGAGAACACCCGCAAAGGCCGCCACATAAGTCCAGAGCATGGAATTGAGTCCGGCCTGGGCACCGCTCTGGCCGAAGTTCTCCTGCAGGAAGGTGGGCACCCAGGTCATGTAGCCCGTAATCACGAAGATGAAGCCGCAGAAGCCCAGCGTGACCATGAGGGCGGTGGGGGTGGTGAACACGGTTTTGAAGCCGTCCAGGATGCCGGGCTTGCCGTCATGCCCGGCCTGACCGGGCATCTCACCCCTCGGGAGATCCTTCAGCCTCACGGCCATTACGGCTGCCCAAAGCACGCCTGCGCCGCCAAAGATATAGAACGCATACTGCCA
>DFFY01000011.1:0-620 GCA_002371115.1 Bacteroidales bacterium UBA3764 | reverse complement strand
CCCAGTTTGTCGCCAATGTAACCTGCCAGCCAGCCTGCCAGAATGACGCCCACATAGTAGGAAGTCTGGTGGATGGACATGGCGCGTGCACGCGTGTGAGTATGATATTGTCCCAGCAGGGAATAGTTGGCCGGGCCGAAGAAGGCTTCCCCGCCGCCGGTGGCGACGGAACGGGTGAGGAGGAGCATGAAAACGCCGCTCGCCAGTCCCGTGAACATGGTGGCTATGCTCCAGAACAGGATGCTCAGGGTGCACACCCATTTGCGGGAGAAACGGTCTCCCATCCAGCCGCCGATGGGAACCATGGCGGCATAGAACAGGTTGAAGAAAACGGCGATCAGGCTCACGGAGGTGTCCGTGAGATTCAGGCTGTCCCGGATGAGCGGAAGCACGGAATTGAAAACCTGACGGTCTCCCTGGTTGAGCAGGAAGGCCATCCAAAGCAGGGCCAGTACTTCCCATTTATAGTATTTGCCCATATTTTTCATGCAGGTGGATTTTATCTGTGGTGTACTGTGGTGCAAAAATATGAAAAAAATTACATTCTACAATAAAAATTTCCCTATTTTTGTAAGCGGATATGATTCAGTTGTCCCATTCCGGTCTGTGCCTGTCCCTGC
>DFFY01000118.1:2873-3606 GCA_002371115.1 Bacteroidales bacterium UBA3764 | reverse complement strand
ATATGCAACGCTGAACAAGTAAATATCAGATATTTTACGTAACGGCTAACAGTTGACAATATGGTGTCACAAAAAAAAGACTATTTCAGTTATATTCATAGAAGATTTCTCGCCTCCACTCGAAATGACAAATGAAGACATCTGGCCATGTCAGGCATGACAAACAACAAATTTTGCGTGACGAAATACTCCCCTATATCTCCTCCACCCCCAGTTCCTTAAAGCACCGGTAAGTAGAATCGTAAAACTCCGGCAGCCTGGTACCATCGGCCACATTCCCCTCCGGAACACAAATCACCATCCCCTGCCGCGCACGAGTAAGCAGCACGCGATACGCATTCAGCTGATACGCTCGCCCCTCGGCCTGATTAATATTCTGCCACCTATCACTCCGGAAATTAAAATGCTGCCAGCAGTGCTTCACCGGATCATACCTAAAATCCCCATCCCACACTAGACACGTCCAATCCAGCTCAAGCCCCTGAATATCAAACTCCGTGGCCACATCCTCCAAGAACAACGACGACCGTATATCCGTGATAGGATTAAGGAACCACGGAACAATATCGGCCTGAGAACGAATATCAATCGCCAAAGGCTTCAGACGAAAAGCCTTGGAAGAAACCAGAATCCCGTACCGCTCAGACCCCCTGGCATGAGAACGCAGCCACGCCTTAGCCCTATCCAAATCCCGAGTAAGAACAATGGGATAACGCTCTTTAATATCGGCATA
>DFFY01000118.1:0-2803 GCA_002371115.1 Bacteroidales bacterium UBA3764 | reverse complement strand
TAGCCCGCGCCCCGGCAAAATCCAAGTCCAGGAACTGGTGCACAAATAGAGACAAAGTCTCTGCCCTATAAGACCGCTGAGATACCGCCAAATGCAGATTCCGCTCCATGTGAACATTAGGATTACCAGCAAGAAGCTTAGCCACATTCCCCTCCGCGTACTCCTTATCCGTGAGACGGTCCGAGATATACACCTGCCATTCCGGGAACGTTTCATTCAAAGCCTGAATCCAAAGACCAATTCCACCTTCTCCGGAATTAATCTCCTGCCCTCCACCAACAAGACAAACAATAGTAGCCCAGTCCTTATGCTGATCCAAAGACCAGATAAGAAATTCTCCCTCCGACATAGGGAAACCCGCTAAACCCTTCTTACGGGCAAGCCAGGCACTAAGATGACGCATATCCCACATGCGCTGGGCCTCATCAAAAATAGCCACATTCTCTACCTCGGCGGCAGTTGCTTTTGCGGCCTTAGAGACCTTTGCGGGATCAATTTCAATGGAGTTACCCTGAATAGGCTGCTTGAGCTTTGCAAGCATATTGTCACGGTAACGGTGGATGATTTGGATAAACCGGCTCACCTGCCGCTCAGCCTCAGTCTTAGTGCACTTATTGCCGGCATCCTTCTCCTTTTTCACCTTATCGCGCGCCAGAGCCTCTGTAAGCACTTTCACCAGCGGACCATTTCCGGAAAGATACACAGCAAGGTCACCCTGCTCCTGCTGAATGGCAACGTTAAGGCCAACAAGAGTCTTACCCGCACCAGGGACACCCGTGACAAAGCAAATGCTCTTCTGATGGTTTTCCTTAGAGCGTTTAATCACATCCAGAATAAAGGCCGTGCAGGTGTCAATTCCGGCTTTATCGGCTTCATGCTTGGTGATATCCTCCACGCTATGATTCATGTAGAGGGCAGAGGCCGCCTGGATAATTGTAGGAGTGGGATTATAACGGCTGTAGAGCCACTCGTGAGCGTCAATTGAGGGATGTTCCGGCTCATGCTCAAGGATGGCCTTAATAATGCCTAGGAGCGTTTGGGCGTTAGAGAAAAGAGGATTGTAGACTTTGTCGTCATACTGGCACTGGAAACTGTTTGAGTACTCTTTTGCCTCAGTTGCAACAAGGATAGGAACTATTACTAGATTCCTGCTCTCCTCATGGAAATTCTTAAGATCCAGGGCGTAGTCCCAAACCTGCTCTTTGTCGTTGACAAGATACTCGTCAGCGCCAGCTTTGAACTCAATTGTGAAGACAATCCCGTCTACTAGAAGGACAACATCAACACGCTTTCCAAGACGCGGAATTGTGTACTCAAAAACTATCTGACCAGACTTCCCAAGACCTTTCAGAGTGTCCTTCATTATGGCAATTTCTTCCAGCCATGCGTCACGCTGCTCCTGCGTAAGGTCAAACTCATTATAAGCGCTCAGACGGCCCAGAATGCTTTCGGCATCCTGAGAAAGAAAACTACTGCATGTTGCGCTGTAATAAAACCGCTGCATCAAACTGGGAAATCGCTCTCACAAATATAATAATAATCTTGTGGAAAAATTGTGTCCCCTGTCCAAATTATCGGCCTATATGAGATCTCTCGGCTGCGCTACGCTTCGCTCGAAATGACAAAGGAAGGAAATCCTAAATGACAAAGGCCCCCGCCAGTGGCGAGGGCCTATCGGCCTCCTATGCCCCTTTCCCGAACTCCCAGGCCCTGATGGACTCAAGTTCGGCATTGATTTCCCGGTCATCCATCACGTCGTCCAGGGTGAAGAAGCGGTAATTCCTCTCGAGGTCGCTGCCTTCATACATCCCCTTGATAAGCGGGCTCTTGCAGGCAAGGAGGACGCACCTTCTGTGCATGGAGAGAAAACGGTAAAGAAGCGGAAGAGCCGGGAAATCGCACCGCGTTCCCTGCAGCCACAGATCGTCCGAGCACCAGGCGCAAACCAAAGCGGCATTCTCATACTCCAGGTAGGCTTCCCTGGGGCGTCCGACGCTTAGGAAAAAGCGGGCCAGGGTCTCGTGAGCCCTGCTCCGGGCAAGGATCCACCCGATCTCGTTGTCATCATCCGGATAATGACCATCCAGCCATTCAATCCTTTCACGGTAAGGAAGGGAACATTCATTGATGAGGGACGGGATCATTCGGAGTTGGCCTTTTTCGGTCCAGGCAACGAGAGTGTACTTTTTGTTACTCATAAAACACAACAATATTTGAAAGAACTTCACCGGATACCCGGCCCCGCGAGGGTACAATACCCCCTGAGCACTGCTCTCAGGGCCTTCGCCCGGCTTGTTGTGTTTGGGAATTCGGTTGCAAATATACGGAAAAGATCCGGTTCTGCAAGGGGCTTTTTTGGTTGCCGTTATTTGGCCGCAATGCACTCGATTTCTACCAGGGCGCCCTTCGGAAGGGTCTTCACGGCCACGGCGCTGCGGGCCGGGAACGGGGCCTGGAAGAACTGGGCATACACTTCGTTCATGGCCGCGAAGTCTCCCATATCGGCCAGGAACACCGTGGTCTTCACCACCTGTGCAAGTGACAACCCGGCCGCCTCCAGGATGGCCGAAGCATTGGTGAGACTCTGACGCGTCTGCTCCTTCACGCCCCCTTCCGGGAACGCGCCGGTGGCAGGATCGATGGGAAGCTGGCCGGAAACGAATACCAATCCGGCGCCACTGTCAATGGCCTGGCTGTACGGGCCGATGGCCGCAGGGGCCTTTTCTGTCTGAATGGGTTTCATACTCAAAATTTTCTTCAAAGATAACTCTTTTGCCGATATTCTCCATCCCCTCCCCTACCC
>DFFY01000005.1:12109-56224 GCA_002371115.1 Bacteroidales bacterium UBA3764 | reverse complement strand
TCCCCGTCCGGGTATAGGCACGGCGAATAAGACTGGCAAGGACCTCGCCGGGAGTAACGGCTTTCTCATCACACCCATAAAGCTCGGCCAGGGGACCCAGCATAAACAGGAGGGAACGCTCCAGTTCTTTCCCTGAGACCTTGTTCCGGGCTACGCTGACATCCAGATGAATTACAGGATAGGAATTCCATTCCGTTTCCAGGTCCATGATTTTGAGGCCCTCGAAAAGCTCCTTCTGCCCCTTGAAGTAGGCATCGAAGGTGGTGGTGAGCAGGCTCTTCCCAAAGCGGCGAGGACGGCTCAGGAAGACAAACTTCATCCGTGCAGCTTCCCAAACAAGGTCTGTTTTATCAATGTAAATGTACCCCCCTTTCCTGATTTCAGAAAAAGTCTGTATTCCTACGGGGTATCTGCGTGTGTTTTCCATGGTCACTTTTACTTGTCGCCGTAAAAATACAAAGAAAATAATAAAGCCGCAAATACTCGTCAGGGAAGGGGGTGGAAAAGCCGCACCCTGGCGTCGTTAATTACACCTTTCCAGTTGAGGCCGAAGGCGAAGTCGTAGGTGTTTCCTTCGGAATCCTTGTAGCACTCCATGTCGCGGGGGACGTCCTCGCACTGGGCCTCCACGGTTTCCATGTTGGCAGGGAGCTGGCACGGCAGCAGGCCATAAGGCTCCGCCACGCCGCTCAGGATATCCAGCAGGGCGTTGTTGGAGACGCCGCAGAAAACGAGCAGGGCGTCGGCCCAGGGCTCAATCTCTGCCGGAACAAAGGGCCGTTCCATGGCCACCAGCACCACCACCGGCTTGCCTCCCATGGCGGCTTTGGTCCGCTGCACCAGCAGGGCGTCGGTACTGTTGGACGATGTTTCCGTAAAGCCGCGGTAACTGCGGTTGGCACTGCTTTCACGCGGGTCGCCGCCGGCCAGGCTCTCCTCGCGGGCGGTAGTTGCCGTATAAGGCCCCCACTGCAGGCTAATGGGATTGTAATGGCCCTCCGGATACTTCTCATCGGGCATCACAAAGCCCCAGTGGCCCACCGGACTTTTGATGGAAACCAGGGCGATGTCCGCCTCTTCCGGCGTTTCCACTACCTCGAAGTATTGCCCCAGCAAGTCCTTGGAAACCGGATATTCGTCGTAGGCCGCCGTAGGCTTCTGCCAATGGGAAAGACCGGCGGGAACGTGCCGGAGCGGTTCATAGACCCGTACCTTTTTGCCCAAAGGCAATACGCCGCCCTCATTTTTGAGCAAGACGATACTCTTGCGCTGGGCGTCATAACCGGCGGCTACGAACTCCTTGCAGCCAACAATCTCCGCTGCCTTTTCCGGACTCACATAAGGGTTCTCAAAAAGGCCCACGCGGAAGATATTCACCAGGATACGCGTCGCGCTCAGCTCAAAACGGGCGCGGGCGCTTTCCTCTCCGTATTTTTGGGCCCACAGTTCATAGGCGGCCATGCTCTCCGCGTTGTCCTTGGCGCCGCCCAGCTGGTCCACGCCCGCCTCAAAACACAGCAGACGCCGCTCGGGACCGCTCAAGGTTTCCGTGCCCCAAGGGGTACCTTTGTGCTCCCACGGAACATCGTAATCCTTGACGATGCCCCAGTCCGTGCAGACTACACCATCATACTTGAACTTGTCGCGCAGCAAGTCCTGAATGATGTACTTTGAAAAGCCGTTTCCGACATTCTGTCCGGAAGGGTCCTGTCCGTAGGAAATGGTATAATAAGGCATGACGGCCGATGCCATCTTGGTTTTCCCGGGCAGGGCAAAGGCACCATCGACAAAAGGAATCAGGCCCTGCGCGAAGTTGTTTCCGGGATACACGGCGTACTTGCCGGTCCCGAAGTGCGCGTCGCGGCCGCCTTCGCCGGAACCGCCGCCCGGCCAGTGCTTCACCATGCAGTTGACGCTCTGCACGCCCCAGCCCGTCTTGCTGTCCGGAGTATTCTGGAAGGCTTCACAATAGGCCCGGGCCATATCCCGGGAGAGGGCGGGATCCTCGCCGAAGGTGCCGTAAAAACGGCGCCAACGCGGGTCGGTGGCAATATCCACCTGCGGAGAAAGGGCCGTGGTGATGCCCAGGGCCCGGTATTCGGCCGACACCACTTCCCCATGGGTGCGGATGACGTCCATGTCAAACGTGGCGGCCAGGCCCAGCTCCCGCGGCCATTTGGAGATGTCGCTCTCCCCCGACGGGTCGAACTCACCGTCCTGCTCGGGCTTGTAATTGTTGATGTTGGCCGTACCGTTGGTATAGTTGCGGGGATCTGTACTGTTGTTGGACGGGATGCCCAGACGGGCCTCCTCGCAGAACGCCTGCACGGCATTGGACCAGCCGGCCCCCACGGCCGGGGAGGCCACGTTGCGCACCAGCATGTGGCGGATGTGGTCATCGGCCAGGAGCGAGCGCGCCTTGGCGTCTAATAGCGTGTCGTTGGCATCCACCGCGCTGGAATACAGCATGAGGCCGCAAATTTCCTCCAGCGTGAGCCGGGATGCCAGGTCCTGCGCCCTTGTCCGTGCATCCTTTCTCCAGTCCTCGTAAACGTCCAGGCTCCCGTTGCGGTTCAGGTCCTTGAAGGCATACCCGTCCACCGTCAGGATAGGAGCCGATGTGTAGCCGAGGGTGGGACCTTGGCTCTGATGAACAAGCGTATATCCTCCCTGCGGCTCCGTAGTGATGACATTTTTGCCGCAGGCGGTCATAAGGAGGCAAAGTAAAGACAGCTGGAAAAATTGCTTCATGAACGTATTTTTTCTTCAAAGATAAAACTATTTTCTAAAAAACCGGTCAACGCCAAGAGCGATGGCGCCGTCCCCCGTCACATTGCACGCCGGTCCGTAGCCATCCAGGGCCAGGTAGATGGCCATGAGCAGGGCCGTCATCTCAGGCGTGAATCCCAACATGCTCTCCAGGAATCCCACAGAGGCCATAAGAACGCCGCTCATGACGCCGGGAGAGGCCACGGTGGCAACGGCAAGGATGAGCATGAAGTTGAAGAATAGCCCGAAGGAGATGGGCTGCCCCATCATGAGCGCCACGGCAACGGCCGTAGTGGCCAGCTTGATAACCGAGCCGCACATGTGCACGTTGGAGCACAGCGGCACCACGAAATTGGCCACCTCCTCGGACACGCCGTTCTTGCGCGTACACTCCGTAGTAACCGGAATCACAGCCGACGAAGAGCAGATGGAAAAGCCGGTCAGGTAGGCCGGAAACATGTTCCAGAGGCATTTGAAGGGATTTTTTCCGGCAATGGAACCGGCAATCACATACTGAATCACCAGGTAAAGGATGGAAAGAACGACACCGGTTGCAATGACCTTTGCCCCAGTGCCCATGACAACGGCCATTTTCCCGGAAGCGCTCATCTCGCACATCATGGTGAAGATGTAAAGGGGCATCAGGGGGATGATGGCCTTTTCGATGGTCATCTTCACCACCTCGCCAAACTCGTTGAACCAGTTTCTGAGCGCTTCGCCCTTGATATAGATGCAGCAAATGCCTACCATGAACGACAGGCAAAGCGCCGTAAGCATATCACAGAGCGGTTTAATCTGCAGGTCAATATAGGGAGCGAACGTCTTGGCCGACGCAGCATCGGCCTGAAGGTCCCCTACTTCAAGGATATGCGGGAAAAAGGCCGATGCGCTCCCGTAGGCAAACAATCCGGCGCAGACGGTGGAGACATAGGCCACGCCCACTACCCAGAGCAGCATTTTTCCGGCGCCTTTCCCGAGGCCGTAAATGGCCGGCGTCACCAGACCCAGCACCAGGAGCGGGACAATGAATTTGAGCAGCTGCGCGAACAGCACGTTGAACGTTTTGAAAATACGGACAAGCACTTCCGGAGCCACCAGCCCCAACAACGAGCCCAGCGCAATGGCGATGAGCACCTTCACAAAAAGGGAGAGTTTTATCTTTTTCATAGTTCTGCAATTGCTGTCTGTTCCTTGCCTTGGCTGTCCTTCCACCGCAGGCGGTATGTTCCCTTGAAACCACGCCAGCGCACTTCCCCGCCCCGACCGGCCTTCACCTCCAAACGGGTGCGCCACTCGTGGAGAATCAGCTCTTCAAGTGCGTGATAAGCAGCCTTGGGGGTCATATCCCGGTGGAAAAGGCCCGAGGTGGAGGGCTCTCCGGGGAAGCCGCAGCCGTCCACCAGGTTCCACCAGGTGATGGCAAACATCTTCTCAGCGCTGAACCACAGGCGGTAAAGGTTCCGGGCGATGATGGCCTGGATCATTTCTCCGCGCGCCCCGTCCATGGGCGCCGTGATGGTAATTTCACTGATGCAAATGGGAAGTCCCGGCGCAGAGAGCCGCTTCATGAGGTCCCACACATACTCCGGTGTCTGGATGGCGGCGCCTTCGGCAATCTGGCGGCACTGGTCCGGGTCGTAAAGGTGCATCTGGGAACCCACGGCCTGCACGCCGTACCCTTCCTCCAGCAGCGCCTGCACCTGACGGGGATAGTCGTCCGTATCCACATAGTCGTTGATGCATTTCAGCTGGGTTTGCGGAATCATCTCATCCGCGATGCGCCAGGTCCGGCGGGTATAGTCTCCGGGAAGCAGCATATAACGGCTTTTGGTGAAAAGGTCTCCGGGTATCTGCACCCCGGCGCGCCAGTCCTTGCAGCTTTCGTTCACCACATCGTAACTGGTCACTGCCGGATTGTTTTTATAATGGCCGATTATCTCCTGCACATGGGCATCGAAGGTCTCCCCTATCGCTTTCCCGTACCCGGGAAGCAGCCGGGCCAGTTCCTCCGGGGAAAGGGCGTCATACCGGGCCGACCGGGGAACCTTGCTCTCAAACAGGGAAACGTCTTCTAAGGAGTCCAGCAGCGCCTGTTCGGAGGCCGGTGCCAGCTGATGCAGCCAACGGGGATTGTTGGTGCCGCTGCCCCAGGCCAGGGGATGCAGGTGCACGGCTACCCCATGTGCGGCGCACCAGTCCACAATGGGGTCCGAGGCCGGACGCCGCCAATGCGGTTGGGCAAAAGGTTTCTTCTTGAACGTATTCCAGTATTCCTCGCTGTCGCGGAATTCGCCCTTGTAGCGCATGGGCGACGTGCGGAACCATTGGAAATCGCGCCAATACAGCCCCACCGTGGCCCGGTTGAACAACGTTCCAAAGAGCTCCCGGTAGCGGGTATTCGCTTCCGGCGTTCCCAACTGATTATAGTTGAACGTGGAGGCCCCAAAGAGGAAGGCCGATGAAAGCTGTTCCACCTGAACCGGCGTGCCGCGCTTGAGGCCAGGGATTTTCACCACGCCGTCGGCTTTGCGGTTACGCTCGATGTCGGCGTCAATCCGTTCCTGGACCGCGTCGTTCCACAGGGCCCAGTAGGCCGGACTCATCACCCCTTCCGTGTCTTCCGCCGCCCGGTGCGGAATGGACTGCGCACCGGCCAGACAGGCAAAGGTCAAGGCGATGGAAAAGAATGCGAAACGTCTCATAGTAAACCAAATCCAAAATCATAGGTATTTCCCTCGGTGTCCCGCCAAGGGGTCATGTCCTGCGGGACATCTTCCAGCTGCCGCTCCACCGTTTCCATGTTGGCGGGGAATTGCATGGGCAGGCGGCCCACAGGCTTATAGGCCCCGGAGACAAGCTCCAGGAAAGCCTGGCTCCGTACCCCGAAAGCTATCAGGATGGCATCGGCCCAGGGTTCAAACTCCATTACTACCGGACGGGTGGTCTGAAGGAGAACCACCACCGGCTTTCCGCCCATCTGTGCCTTGGTATCCTGCACAAGGGCTAAGTCCGATGCGTTTTCCACATCAATGCGCCGTCCTCTGTAGCTGCGGTTGGTGCCCGGCTCCGCCGGGTCGCCGCCGGCAAGGGATACGGCCCGGGCCGCCTGGGCCGTATAAGGTGAATATTGCAAGGAGATGGGCATGTAATGGCCGTCCTTGTACCCGATACCGCCTTCCGGTTCGGTGATGGCCACCAGGGCCCAATCGGCCTCCTCAGGACGGGAGACCAGGGTATAATGCCGGGCCACCGCGGCCGTATCTACGGAATAGCCCACATAAGGTGCTTTTTTGAGCCTGCCGGTCATGGAATACACGCCGGGAATGTTGCGCTGCGGAACATACACCTTGGTGCCGGGTTCTACGGGAAGCACGCTTCCCCGGTTCTTTACCATTACCACGCTGCGCCGCTGGGCCTCCTCTCCCAGCACCTGCGCTTCCGGGTCCGATAGCACTTCTACGGCCACGGCGGGGTCCCGGTACGGGTTTTCAAAAACGCCGTTGCGGAAAAAGGCGGCAAGGATTTTCCGGGCCGATGCCTCCCAGCGCGCCCGCGCCGACGCCGCTCCATATTTGTCGGTCCAAAGCTGATAGGCCTCCATGAGCCAGGAAGCGAAGACGGACCCGCCGAACTCGTCCACACCGGCTTCCAGCGCCTTCAGGATGCGTTCTCCCTTGGTAAGCGCCTCCACGCCATAGCATTTCCCGCCCGTGGTGAGCGGGTTGCCGTTATAATCGGCCACAATGCCCCAGTCCGTGCAGACAATACCCTCATACCCATATTGCTTTCTGAGGAGCGTGTCGATGATATAGCTGCTATAGCTGTTGCCTACATTCTCTCCGGATGGGTCCTGCCCGTAAGAAACTGTATAATACGGCATTACGCCCGCCGCGCCCAGACAGAAAGCATCCATCGCCGTCTTCAGCCGTCCGCCCGGGAACACGGCATATTTGCCAATGGAGAGGTGCGCATCGCGGCCGCCTTCCCCTGCTCCGCCGCCCGGCCAGTGCTTGACAATGCAGTTCACCTCCGGCTGCAGGGTATGGATATAGGCCGACGCCATCTGCCGGACCAGCTCAGGATTTTCTCCGAAAGTGCCCGGTACGCGCCGCCAACGGGGGTCCGTGGCCAGGTCGGCCTGGGGAGAAAGGGCCGTCCCAAAGCCAAGGGCACGGTACTCCCGCCGGACCGTGCGCGCAAAGTTGGCCACAACGGTGGTGTCAAACGTTGCGGCCAGTCCCAGCGGGGTGGGCCACTGGGAGCAAATGCCGCCGGAGCCGGCGTTGAACTCGTCGGTGGCCTTGATTTCGTTGCGCGGATCTGTGCAGTTGAGGGCGGGAATGCCCCAGGGCAGGCTTTCGCAGAGCGCCTGTACCTTGTTGTTCCAGCGGGCGATGGTCCCGGGACCGTCGGAATGGGCCAAGAGCACCTGCCGGGTATCGAAGTTCACCAGGGCGTCGCGCAGCCGGTCGCAGATGTCGGAAGGTTCCGCTCCGCTCTCGGCGTAGGGCTTTCCATTGTACGTGATGCCACTCACGCTCATGGAGGAAATACCCGGCACATTCACTGTATGGCCGATGGTCATCAGGCCGGAAAGGTACTCGGGAGGGAGTTTTGCCGCCAGATCGGCCGCCCTTTCCTCCGGAGCAAGCCGCCAGTCTTCATAAGCGTCCAGTTCCCCGTTGCGGTTATGGTCCTTGAACACCCTTCCGCTGTCATGCAGCAGCGGTATGTCCACATAAGTCAGCACCGGCCCGCCCTTCTGCGTGAGTTCCCGGTAGCCGCCGTCCATCTCCTTGACCTGCGTGCAAGACACGAACAAGAGCAACGCACTTATGCGTAAAACACAAGTAATTGAAACAGAACCTATTAAGCAAAACCCCTTCCCCATTTTATGATAAGGCTTTTTTAATTACCATTCCTCTTTCCACCCGGACTCTGCTGAAGATACGCTTACTTCACCGCGCTCCAGCAAAAACACCGGGCTGTCCCATACCGGGAGGCTGTAGGTTCGGGTGGGGTTGTTGGGCGAGTAGTGGTAACGGTCCAGGGAGAAGATGCGCCCGGTGATGGGCTCCACCAGCACAGGGTCCTCAAGTTTGAGTCCTTCTATGGCAATGCGCGCCTGCCGCCAGTCCAAGGCCGAAGACGGTTTTTCCCCGGAAAGATACAGCATGGCGCCCACCAGTTTCCCGTCTCTCTGGAGCCCGATGACCTTCAGCGGCTCCCTGGGGGAAGCGGTAAAGGATACTTCGGCCGGCCGCACCGCATCCGGCAGCAGATTTACCATGTTCCTTACGGCATAAAATGACGGTTTTTTGTAAATGACCTTTCCCTTGAGACTTGTGCACAGCAGTCCGAAAGACTGGCGGAAGTCCGGATAGACAAGGTCCACCATGGTAAAAATGGAGGACGGCTGACCAAGGGCAAAGTCGCAGGCCATGCGCCTCAGGATGACTTTTGCCTGGGAATACTCCGTCCACTCCTGGAACTTGAGGGCATGGGCCCAGCCAAGCTCGGACGGACAGCCGCTTTCTCCCATCACAACCTTGACTGAAGCGTCAAAAGCATGGATGCGGTCCGTCAGAAGCCGAAAATCATAGTCTCCCTCGTCCGGGTTTTCAAAATACTTGTGAAGGGTGACACAATCAAAGAGCCCCGGTTTCAGCGCCCTCAGCGCTTCATCCAGGAAGGCATAATCCAGCGACGCCAGGGCAAAAGCGGCAATGGAGGCATCGGGGTCCGCCTGGCGGATGACCGGTGATGTGGCCTTGAGAAGTTTTACATAGCGCTCGGGATGGCCGGCGTTTACGGAAATATTGGGCTCGTTCCAGACTTCATAACATTGCACACGCCCCTTGAAATGCTCTACAACGGCCTGTACGTACTTTTTCCAAGGCCCGAGGTCAGAAGGAATGGCATTGCCAAGGGTGTTCCCGTCGCCATAAAGAGGGTTTCCATAGCAAAGGCACATCCAGGGCTTCACATTCTGCTCCAGCAGTCCGTCCACAATGGCATCCAACCAGGCGAAGTCGTACTTGCCTTTCTCCTTCTCGGTCTTGGCCCAGCCGCTTTGTATGCGGGCATAGCCAACGCCAAGCTGCCCCACATACTGCTTGTACGCATCAAACACTGCCATATCCCTGTCCAGGCACTCGTTTCCGATAGACCAGCGCTCCGCGCGGAGCGAAGCATCGGCCTTGAGAACACCCACCTGCGTGAGCGGCGGCGCCGCCTGCATGAACTTTTCGTACGTTACGGAAGGCCCTACCTGCGCGCTCAAAGGCAGGAAAAATGCCAGAAATACGGACGTCAGGATGAGCTTTCTCATAGCTTGTACAATTTGATTCTATAGATCCCGGAGACTTTGAAGAGTTCCTGATAGGCGGGGCGGAAACGGCGCTGGTAGCTGAGGCCGTAGAAAGGCGCATCCGCCGGGAGGTCCAGCCGTCCGCGGAGGTAGAGCATGTTGTGGTGGCCGGTTTCGTCGCCGTTAAGGACCTGCCAGCGCCTGCCGTCGCGGATTTCCTCGCAGAAGGCCAGGTTGACCTGCGGGCCAAAGTCTATCCAGGCGCCCACGCCTGCTACGGTAAATTCGTCCGGTGCCGTCTGGACAATGATGCCATGCGCATTTTGCTCCCCTTCAATGCAATGGACATTAAACGTAAAATCGCCCAGGGAAAGCGTTTCCACGGCATCCGGAGCATCTTTTTTGTCTATTCGCACAAAGCCGCGCATGGGATGTCCTTCCGCGATGAGCGGCAGCATCTCGGAAATCACCTTGCACTCCGCCGTATAATAGGGGTTGCCAAAGTGTTCCTCGTAGCCAAAGCCAAAGACACCTTTTGCTCCAGCCTCGCCCAGGGCATACCAGAAGCGGCCGGCCTGGCAGTTGGTTTCCGGAATAAACAGCGGCTGGCCTTCCCCGTACGCCGCGCACATCTCTTTAAGATCGGCGCCGTAGATATCCGGCGAGAGCCAGTCCAGATGGGGCGCGTTCTTTTTCCAGACGTCCAGAACGGCCACGCGCGGGCCTCCATTGGGGTATTTGCCATAGGCTTTGTCCGCGGGGGCCAGCCAGGCATTGGCGAACAGGGGAATGTCGTAGGCTTCTTTTCCTGCCGCAGCAACGTAATCCACATAACGGGCATAGGCTTCGGCCATAAAGTACTGCGGGGCCAGCGGGTCGTCCGAACGGCTCCAGGGGCTCTCCTCCCAGGCTTTTTCACCGGCCGCAGAGAAGTCGCGTTCTGCAAAGACGCCTACTTCGTTCTCCACCTGGACACAAAGGACCCTCCGGGCCTTGTCGGCCGCCTTCAGATGGGCCATGAGCGCCTTGAAGGCCGTTGCATCAGCCTCACGGGCTGCCTCACAGAAGGGGGAAAGGGGGCCCGTCTTTTCCGCCACGCAGGTAGGAGCGCGGAAGTACGTAGCCGTGTCGGCCTTCACCCAAAGCGGCGGGTAGGAAGACTCGCCGTTTTTCCAGGTGCCAAACCACAGCAGCCCAAGATACAGGTCGCGCTTGTCGGCGGCCTTCAACAGGTAATCCACCAGCGTAAAGTCAAATTGCCCCTGTTCCGGCTCCAGGAGTTCCCAGCTCACGGGCGCAAGGACCGCATTGAAGCCAAGTTTTGCGGCAAGATCCAGCGACGCATCTATCGACTCCGGGGTGGAGGCGTTGGAATTGTGCATCTCGCCGCCCCAAAGGACGGCCGGAGCCTCACGGCGCTCCTGACAGGACAGCAGAAGCAGCAGAGGCAAGGCATATTGCAGGAACTTTTTAATCATGGCAGATAGCTTTATAGACTGTCCGGCGTACTTTCCGGGAAGTGTCAGAATCAATATAATCGGTTGGATAATAAGTGATTTCGTCAGGCTTTATATCCAGTAGTTCGTAGGCAAAACAAAGGGATGCGGCATACTTTGGAAGGCCCTCGGCCAGATGCGTATTGTCCTGGCTCCGCTGGAGTTTGTAGCCGTAGCCTGAAAATTCGGGGTCCTGGCGGCAGGTTTCCACGGCCTTTCCCACATTGACACAGGCGTCCATGGAAAGGCCTTCACAAAGCAGCGGCGCCGCCTGTTGGATAAGTTTGTACTGGACGCTGTACAGGCTGTCCCACTGTGCCTGGCTCTCCGGCCAGCGGCCGCCGTTATAGAGGGCGACAAACTTCTCCCGGTAGTCTTTGTTCCCCTCCGGGTAGGAAAAAGGAACCATGAGGCCGATTCGGACTTTGCCTCTTGCGGCCGGTTGCATCATGCCTTTCACATCCTCCACCAGAGCGGCAAGGCTATATCCATGAGCGTTTTCTTGCCCAAGATGACGTCTGAAATCCGCTCCCATGGTGGCCTCCGGCTGGAAGACAAGCCAGTCCCAAGGCTCATCGGCCACAATCTCCCTCAAGCTTACCCCTGTACCCGCAAGGCCGTTTTCATAGCCCGCCGCAGGCGTTTTTACCGGGTTTTCGGACGCCGTATATTTCCAATACTGATAGGTAGCGTGCACCTTTTGCGGCTGCCCGTTATGCACGTAGCAGTAAGCGGTGTCATGCAGGCCCCGCCACTGGTCCTCCAGCGTGCTGCCGCCCAGGTATCCGTGCCCCACAATGACGGGACGGTTGGCACTGGCGGCGATGGCGCTCACATAGCGCAGGGCATCCCGGGTCCAGCTATTCCCCACGCCAAGGATGCGCAGCGTATCCGACGTGGCCTTTTTTACAAGAAGGATGCAGTCGGCCCGCAGGGGCTTTCCAGAATTGCCGCCGGAAACCGTGACGGAAACGCTGTCGGAGAATTCGAAAGTGCCGAGCGGCGCCCAGTCGCCTTTCATCTGACCGTCGAGCGCAATCGCCCTGGAATCCACCGTAACGCTTGTTCCGGCCACGTCGTAACGGGTCACCGGCTCGATATCGTCAACCAAATTCACATAGGAATACGCTTCATACAGCCCCGGAGCGGGCACCCTGGCGCTGAAACGGACGGATGCTCCCGGAGCCGATGACTCTAAATAGGAGGGACCGTATCCGCGCTTGGACTTCACACGCGTCCAGCCGGAAGGAACGTCCATAAGGGCGTCATCCATAAACAGGTCCGGCACGGAGCCGTCCTGCAGCGGGTCCCGGGCCAGCCTGGACATCAAATCCTCTGCCGACACATCCTGAACCGGAATGCCCTGCCGCAGCGACATCACGGCCGCCAGACCGGCCACCTGCCCCAGGGACATAAACACGGGTTCCATCCTCAAGGAACCAAAGGCAATATGACTGGCCGACACACAGACCGGCACCAGGAGATTGTCGCACGCTTTCCGGGCAGGGACAATACTTCTGTAAGGAATGGGCCACGGCCCCGGAATCTTCTCCTCCACATTGCCCTCGTTCTTCACCATCCCGTCCGCCACAATGCGACGGCAGTTGTGGGAATCCATCTTGTAGGCGGCATAAGCAATGCCGTCCGGCACAGCCGTGAGTCCTTCACAGTCCCTCTGGGTGACCACATAGTCCGACACCATCCGGCGTCCTTCCCGCACATAAAGCTGCGGCGTCCAGTTGCCGTTTTCCGGATATTCGTCCTTGGGAAGGCCCCAGCGCGCGAGTTCCTCCCGGGTGGCAGAAGGGACGCGCGGGTCCGTCATCATAAACCAGAGCAGGCCCAGCGTGTAGCCCGTGTGCGCCTGATAAATCTTGTAGCGCCCCTCATAAGAGGCTTCCAGATAGCCGGCATTCCCGCCGATAAAATCGGTCGAGAAGCCACCGTAGTTGTTGACATCGGTCTTGCGCCCGGGCATCGGGCTCCAAATGAAATACTTGGCCGATTCCGGCTGCGCGGCAATGAGGCGTGCAAGCAGCTCATATCGCGTAGAATCATAGCCGGAAGGCCTTGTAAACGGAATCCTATTTTCCAGCGAATCCGTAAGACAGAGCCGCAGATTATACGCCTGCAGCAAGCTGTCCCCTTGGCCTTCCTCCCCTGCCATTCCATCAGTTATACCGGGAAGAAGTCCGCTTGCAGGGTTGCCCGGCACCACATACGGGTCCACGCCGTCCGGGAACTGATGGTTGGTGGCAATATGGCGGCCGTTCCAGCTTTCCCCATATTGGGCCCGCGATTCCCGCCCCACGGCATAACTTACGCCGGCAGCAGGCAGCAGGTCTCCTTCATAGCTGGCATCGACAAACACCTTTGCCCGAATCTTCGGCCCCCGTCCAAGCACCCGGCCTTCCCCGTCGAGCCGGCTCGTATACATGAGGGTGATGTGCGAGCCGCGCTTGCGGAGCCTGTCCAAGCCGGTATGACGCAGAACGCTTATGCGGGGATGCGCCAGATACGCATCCATCACCTCCTGCGCCACATGGGGCTCGAACACCCAGCTTTCCAGCTTGCCGTAATGCTTCCCCAGTTCCCGGTAAAATTGCCGGGATAGCCCTTGAACCACCTGTTTATTGCCAATGTCGGTAAGGCCGAGACCGCCTGTGGTGAGCCCGCCGATATGACCGGAAGGCTCCACTATAACCACGCTGTATCCTTCCTGGGCAGCGCTTCTTGCTGCCACCACACCGGCCGAGGTGCCGCCGTATATGCACACGTCATACTGCTTTCCGCACGAAAACGCCGACAGCAACAGGCCGCCAAGCAGGAGGATATGCGCTGTTGCTCTCATTTTGTCAAGATTTTCAGGATGGGTTCCCTGACCGATTCCATCCACAGGGTGTAGCCGTAGGAATCCGGATGGGAGCCGTCGGAGGTGGCCTCGTGGGTGGGCGAAGTGGCATTGGTGGTGTTAATCCAATAGACGTCCGGATACTTGGCCGCCATCTCCTGCATCATCTTTTCAGCGTTTTCGCGCTTGGCCTTTTCGCGGGCGTCATAGCTGTCGCTGAAATTGCGTTTTTCCCGCCTTAAAGTCTGGAGGAAAATGAGCGGAATGCCGGGGCGCTCTTTCACGAAACGCTGAATGAAAGGTTCCAGGCGCTCCTGCACTTCCTTCGGAGAGGGATTGGAGAAGGCATCGAAGATGAATGCATCTACAGGTTCTCCAGCAAGCAGGGCATCGGCAAAATAAGGCTGAAGCTTGCAGTTGCCGCTGAATCCCAGGTTGATGAAATTATAGCCCGTGGCACGCGAGAGCTGGGCTTCCCAGGTCATGGCGCAACGGCCTGCACCGGAGCCGTGGGTATAGGAAGAGCCCCAGACGGCGATGCGTCCCTTGAACGGCTGGGCATCGGCCTCTATCCAGCTGCCCTCGTCCGTCACGACATCGAGGGATTCGATCTGGGAGAAGAGCGGGAGGTACAAAAGGCAGTGCTTCTCTCCATTGCCGCTATCCTTTATCAGTTCCACCTCGTGAGGCTCGCCGGGCGTATTCTTGTTCGGATAGCCGTTCCCTGCCCATAGCCACTGCCCGTCCTTTAGCATGTAAAGGTCGAATCCTCTTGCCGATATCGGCCCCATATTGCCTCCGCTTGAAGCTTTATGTCTCCAAACCACGCGAACGCCGATACGTGAAGAATTGGTTGAGAAGGCTACTGCAAGTCCGGCCGAGTGCCTGGCCTGGCCTTTTTCGCTGTCGTTCATGCCCTCACGGGCGTCCAGACGGTCCCAAGGGTGCGCGGTTGCAGTGTATTTTCCAACGACTGTAAGGCTCAGGGCGTCCGTGTAGCTTCGTTGCGCATGTACTTCAAGCGCAAAGAGGCATAAAAGCGATAGGATTAAAAACTTTCTCATTTGACAAATTTAACAATTCCGGCCCAACCTCCGCCGGGGGCGAGGCGGATTTTCAGGCTCGAAGCGCCTCTGTAGGTCTTTTTCTGCCAGGACTGTGCATTGACGGAGGCATCGGGACCGTCTTCCCAGGCCTCCACCGCTGCTGCGGATACGCCCAGACCGGCCAGGTTAATGGTAATTTCCCGGGCATTCCAGTCCGTCATGGCGCCGATGTACCAGACATCGCCCTTGCGGCGGGCGGTTACAATGTATTCGCCGATTTTACCTTCCAGAACGCGGGTTTCGTCCCAGACAGTGGGAACGCGATAGATGAATTCCGCGCATTCCGGCTCGGCCTCATACCGGCAGGGACCGTCGGAAATCATCTGCATGGGCCCGTCAAATACCACGTACTGGGCCAGTTGGCGGCAACGGGTGCCCTGGGACATGGGAGCCGGCTTGTAAGGGACAAAGGTCTCGCGGGTACCGTTGAGGAAGGCTCCGGGCGTGTAATCCCCGGGACCGGCGACGAAGCGGATAAAGGGCAGGGTGACATCGTGAGTTACCATGTCGTACTGCGGATACGGACGGTTCCGCATCTGCTCCAGGCCGAAGATGCCCTCATAATTCAGGACATTGGGGTACTGTTTCTGGAGCCCGGAAGGAGGAGGACAGCCGTGGAAGTCAATCAGAAGCTTGTGTTTCGCGGCAATGCGGGCGGTCTCGAGCATCACTTCCTGGACCGTCTGGTCGTTGCGCTCGAAAAAGTCTATCTTGAAGCCCTTTACGCCCATCGCCGCGTAATGCTTGCATACCTTCTCGATATCTTTCACGAAGGCCGAATAACCCGCCCAGAGGATAATTCCCACATTCTTTTTCTTTCCGTAATCGATGATTTCCTTCAGGTCGATTTCGGGGACGACTTCAAACAGGTCATCGGCATACCTTACGGCCCAGCCCTCGTCCATGAGCACGTATTCAATCCCATGGCGGGATGCGAAGTCAATATAGGCCTTGTAGGTTTCGTTATTCACTCCTGCCTTGAAATCCACGTCGCCCAGCGCGAACTGGCTCCACCATTCCCAGGCCACCTTGCCGGGCTTCACCCAGGAGAAATCGCCTTTGGCGGGTGGAGCCAGACGCGTCACGAGGTCGTTCTGAGCCAGGGACTTGTCGTCGCGCGCAATGCAGATAACCCTCCAGGGGAAAGTCCTGGCTTTACCGTCCCACTTGGCGATATAGTTCTCGCGGGCCGTGACTATCATTTGAAGATTCCGCTTGCCCCCCTGCTTGAAGGCAGCGGGATAAGGAGCAAAATCGGCCATAAAGCCATTGCCCAAGGGCTTGAGAAGCATGCCGGGGTATGCGCTCAAATCCGACTCTGCGATGAGCAGCTTGACGCCTTCACTTTCCACAAGGGCAGGGATGACGGCACGCGGTTTTGCCGAGAGAGGCTTCATGTCCACAGGCTTGTCATACGGGCCGGGGGCTACGTCTAAAAGCGGTTTTCCGGTATCCCAGATGGGGAAGCTCAGCCTGGTATAGAGGTTCTGGAAGTCGTCCTGGTAGGGATCCACATTCTTGTGGGTATAGGACAGAATGGTCCGCGCTCCGGCATCGAATCTGAACGCTGTTTTCTCGCCTACGACATTATACGGCCTTCTTTTGGAGGATGTCCATCTGAAAGCGACGCCGTCGTCGAAAGCCCGCGCTTCCAAATCATATCCGTCATAGTTAAAAATCAGGCTGCCATCTCCTTTTTCCACCTTGCGAGGCTTTCCGGCGCCCATGACCGTGCCGTCCGAAAGCGTCATGGAAAGAGGCGATGAGCGGACGACCACTTTATCGTCGCAAATAACCCGGTAATAGGCCGATTCCTCTCCTGGAAGCAGCTCCAGGGCAATGCTTCCGTCCGGAGAAACCGCCCGTTCCCACTCCCTGGCAGGCTGGTCGAAAGCGACTGTGGCAACAACCGGATAATGGTCCGATGGATAATGCAGGGTCCCGTCGGCCGTGGGGAACTGTCCCCTTTCAATCCTGAAACTGCGGGCCTTGAATCCGTCCAGCATGATGTGGTCGGGATACCATCTGGTGGAAGCGGTCTCATCTTTGGTATTCTGCGTCCCCCACTCACGGTCTTCAATCTCCAGGCGCCCCTCCTTGGAGAAGCGGGTGTACACATCTTCCCATCGGCCGTCGGCAATGACGTGCCAGTCTTTTGCATTATGGGCGATGTTCAGGTCACCCACCAGGATGGAAGGCACGTCCTCCGGGACCAGGGCCTCGCCCAGGCGACGGGTTTCTTCCAGGTTGAGCACATTGCCGCGGTTCCGGGGCCACTGGTCGTTCTTGTATTTGGCGGGCACCACCGTATGGGTGTCCAGGAAATAGAACTCCCTGCCGGAAGCCTTGTGGACAAAGCGAGCCCACACCAGCGGCTTGCAGGTGTGCGTGGGCTCGCCGGAGCGGGTTTTGGGCCTGTCCGGATGTCCGCCGGTCCAGAAAATGCCGGTGGCCAGCGTATCAAACACTTCCCGCTTATAGGCAATGGCCACGTCGTAGGAAATGCCTTTTACGGTGTTGGGATACAGGATCCACTCGTAGCCCGGATGGCGCTCCTCCACCAGGCGGCGGATGTCCAGGTCTCCTTTGTTGCCCCAGATGCTGTCACAGACCTCCTGGATGCCAATAACATCACAGTCCAGGTCCGCAATCATGTCGGCCACCGCCGTTGCGCTGTTGCACCAATAACGCTGAGGGTCGGCAATTACGCCGGCCTTTCCCTTCTCCACAAAGGATTTCCGGGAACCGGAGGTGCAAATGTTGTAGGTCCCCACCTTGAAGCTTTGGGCCTGGGCCAGAAACGGCACGAGGAGACACAGCAGTAAAAAGTTTCTCATAGTACAGTAATTGTTCCGCTGTTTACGCAGCCTGTTTCCGTATGCGTGGCGGTAGAGTACAGGCCGGTAATCGCGTTCGTGTTAAGGGTTCCGTGCGAGGGAACGTGGATGGTAATGGCGCCGCTGAAAGTGCATCCTGCAAGGCCGATGTCGCTGCCGTCGCCATAGCTCTGTGCATGGCCCAGGATGCCGCCTGCACGGATGGCGCCGGAGGAGGACGAGTTTACAGTCATGGTCCCCGCCGATGAGCAGTCGGCGATGGAAGCGGTTTTCACGGAGCCGGCAATGCCGCCAAGGTTCATGGCACCTGAAAGGGTGGAACCGCTCTCAAAGCTGATTTCTCCCGTAAAGGAGCAGCCGGAAAGGGCGCTGGCAGCAGCCGGCTGGAACTGGCCCACAATGCCGCCCGCTTCCGTTGTCTTGAGCGTGCCGGAAAGCGACAGCGAGCCTTCGTTTGTGCAGCCGATGATATTTACCTGGTCGCCGCTGGCGTAAACTCTTCCCACGATGCCTCCGGCCTGTACCGCAGCGTTGCCGTCACCCGTTACGTGAATGGATGCCTGATTGGTGCAATGCTCAATGCTGCCACGGGCCGCATAGCCGCAGAACGCACCGGCCCTGAGCTCCTTTCCCCACTGGTTGTAGGACAGGGAACCTTTTGCTACACAGTTGCTTATCAGCGCGCCGGTGTACATTCTGTTGGTGATTATGCCAGCCCAGTAAACGGACTCTTCGCCTACGATGTCGTCCTTGGATGAAATCTTGATATCCGCCTCCACCGTCAGGTTGCGGATGCAGCCCTGGAGTTCGTTGGCAAAGGCTTTTTTAAGTCCGGAAAGGGTGTAGCCTCCCCCGTCGAAGTCCCCGGTGAAGCCCTCCAGCGGTGTCCAGGTGTTGTCCGCCTGGATATTGGCTGTCATGCGGGCTTGCAGGTACTTCTCGCCTGCGGCAACTCTGCCGGCAAAGGCCTTGAGCTGGGCATAATCGGCAATTACCGTCAGCGGATGGGCATTGGCCTTGAAAGAGGTCGCAGGAAATTCGTAAACGCTGCCAGCCGTCAGGCTTTCGCCCACGAATGAAATCAGATTCATGCGCGTCCCTTCCGTGGTGTAAATATCTATGCTCAGACCTTTCTCCAGATAAGCGGGGCGCAAAGCCAGACAGAAAGTCTTTGCCGATGAAATGCTTACGCCGCCTCCCGGCATGGTAAGCTGTACCGTGCCGCCGCCGCTCAGGGGCGTTCCGTCAAGGGCACTCACGCTGATGCCCGCCACGGTTACGCTGCCACTGAGGGGCAGGGACAATACGCAGGCCTGGTGCTTCAGGGTGAAAGCGGCCTCATAGCTGGTTGCCTGCATGGGCGCGGAGAAAGCGCAGATATTGCCTTCCGTATATTGCTGAAAGGCAGGCACTTCCGTTCCATACTGCACACGATAAGGCGTTTTGATGGGCTCTGAAAAATGGAAGACGGCCGTAGCGTCACCCGCCTCAAGGGCAGTGAGCGGCTTGGACGGCACCCCATTGACCGTGATATAGTCCCCGACGCTCCAAAGAACGGGGTAAACACCCGCCGCCGTGAGGCCCAATACCGTTTTGGTAAGGGTTTCAGGCATGCTGACCTCCAGGACAAAATCTCCTGAGGACGCTTGCTCCTGCCTTGTGCAGGAAAGGAGGGCCAGGGCCAAAACAGACAAGATATACAGTTGTTTTCTCATACCCTTAGAAATTTAAAACAACTTTTACGGGGAGATGGTCAGACGGCCAATGCTGTTCTCCGTTGGCCGTAGGGAGTTTTTCGCGACCGACCATATAGAACGAAGGCGTGAACCCATAGAAAAGCACATGATCCGGCCTCCAGGATGAAAAGCCGCCTTCCTCATTCTTGTTGGCCGGCATGGTCCCTTTCACGCGCTGGTCAATATAAGAAAGTGTCCCCCATTCTTTCATGATATCATAACTGTCCTTCCACTTTCCGGAAACCAGTATATCATAGTTGCCGGCCGTATCGCCTGCATCTACGTTCATATCGCCTGTAATGACTGAAGGAAGGTCTCCGGCATAGGTGGGAGCAAACCATTCTATCAACTCCGTGGCATTGCGCCGCTGCGGGAAGGCAGGGTCGCTTTCTTCGCCGGCATTGGGCAAATCCAGGTGGGTAGTGATAAAGAAAAACTGCTTTCCGCTGGCTTTATGCGTGAACCTGGCCCAGGTGGCAGGCCGATTTGTGCCAAGGCCGTCCCAGTTGCCTCCGGTTCCGCTATTTGGATGAGCCGTTTTTGTGCCGTTCAGCCAGGCCCGGCCCTTGGCATTCAGCGTGAGCACGGAACTCTTGTAAAGGATGGCGTCTGTACTGCCCAGCCCGGCAGCGGTTGTATTGTTCGGGAAAGAACTGTCATAGGTGGTATTGTTGGCATTGTATATCACCCAGGAATAAGAGGGAAGCAAAGAATTGAGCGTATGCACATTCCCGTCGTAGTCCTTATTGTCGGAGGTCCATTGATAAGTTGTTTTGTAAACCATCCTGGTCACCTCCTGCAAACCAATCACGTCGCAGTCCAGCAGCTTTATCATGTCGGCAACGGCCGTGTAACTATTGGCCCAGGAGCGCTGCTCGGAGACGGTATCATCTGCGTCCATCACGGACTTTCTGGCGCTGGGAGCCCAGATATTGTACGAACCTACGCTGATGGCAGTGGCGAGGGCCGCATCGTCGGCATTCATCCCTTCCGCACCGGCAGTCTCTTCTATGTCAATTTCTTCGCCGCCCATGGGGTCTGTCTCATTGAAGATGATTTCTTTCCCAGCCTGGAACGTTATGGATGGGAAGGCGCAGACCTTTGCCTCGACAGTGGCTCCGCTGGTAAAGAACGACAGCGTCATGCTGCTTCCTCCGCTTGCCTTCAAAACGGCGCGAATACCCTTCTGATAGCTTCCGGCCGGTACCGTAAACACCACAGTCCTGGCAGTTTCGCTCAATGCAAGTCCACTGCCGAACGAATAGTTCATCTTGGCCGATGCTCCGTCCTGCGGGACCAGATTCATGTCGAAGTTTCCGCTGATTTTCTCTCCCACGGGAGTGGATACTTCCATCGACGTCAGTTTAACATTGCCCTTTATGGAGAAGCGGATGACCGCCGCGCAGGAACGCATGGTAACGGGCGCATCCAAATTGTCGGTCTGGCCGACAAGCGGTGCCGCCCCGGGGCAGAAAGAGTTCTCCACGTAGCTTTGGGAAGCAGGGAAAACCACGCGGCCGCTGGTGGTGCTGCCAGGATACACAACGTTGTAAACCCCGGCATCGGCAGGTTTCTCATCAAACGTAAAAGTGGCCGATGCCGCTCCCGCCTCATCCGAAGTCAAAGGCTTGGAAACCAAACCGTTGACGGAAATCACATCGCCTTCGCTCCAGAGAACAGGATATTTACCGCTCTCCTTGCTACCCAAGACCGTTTTTACGGCAACTTCCTCTACGCCGGCTTTCAAGCGAAAAGCCTGCTTCTGCGGCTCCTTATCACAGGAAAGGAGCAGGACGGGCAGCGCGGCCAGGAGGGATAACAACTTGGCGTTCATAGGATCAATAGGTTAAGTCTGCTACTACCGGGAAATGCAGCGAAGGATAATGCAAGGTGCCGTCGGCCGTCGGGTACTTTTTTCGGAGCACTTTGTAGTCTTTGATGCCAAAGCCGTCAACCAGAATGTGGTCCGGACGACCGCCCTGCACTTTGCTCTCATTGGGACTGTTGCACGTGTCGCGTACCTTCTCCGCCTCCTCGCTCAGCGAGCCTTCGTCGTGCAGACGGTCGTGAACATCCAGCCAGACGGAGCTGGTGAGAGCTTTATAACCCTCGTGAGACGGAGCATTGTGCGCGCTTACGGCAATGATGGACGGCATCCCCTTGGGCACAATGTGAAGCTGCATATAATCCACGATGTTACGGCAATTGGCGATATTGATTTCGTGATACACCACTTTTTCGCCTTTGTCGTACTGCGTAGGGCCGGAAGCTGACGCGCTGGTAAAAATGAGTTCTTTGCCCGCCATGCGGTCATAAAGTTTCACCCACATCATGGCCGATGTCTCCGCGCCGTATTTGTATTCCTTGGAACGGCCCGGTTTATCGTAAACGCCGCTGAGCCAGTTGATTCCCCAGTCCTTCAGTTCAAAACGGGAAGCCCTCCAGATGATTCCGTTCCCGTTTGCCATCTGTCCCTCCAGCGGGAAATTGGGATTCTTGTTGCTCAGAACCAGCCAGTCATAATCGCCTCCGCGTTCTTTGATGATATCAATCAGAGGCTTGACGCCTTCACGCCGGCCGGCTATGGAATCACAGACATCCTGAATGCCGATTATGTCACAGTCCGCTTCGATGATGGCATCGGCCACGGCTGCGGCGCTGTTGCACCACATGCGCTGGAGGGACATGTTGCCTTTCTCCGCCTGTACCCGCCGGTTGAACGAGTTGGCAACTTCATAGGTTCCCACCCGGAGGGGCGTTTTGGGCGCCGCCAGGGTGCACAGGGCCCACAGCAGGGCCATCAAGCTTGCAACGGTCTTTTTCATAATTCAAAATCGGCCCAGATGGGATAATGGTCGGAGATATAGGGGATGTGCAGGTACTTGCGCGTTACTACCCGGAACTGCGTACATTTCCGGGGGCCCTTGTACCAGATGTAGTCAATGATGCCCGTCCAGCTTTTGCCATACCCGTTGAAGGTGTAGCGGGGGTCCGTGGAGGCCGCCGTTTCCTGGGCGCTTTTCATCTCCCTGGAAACCCGGGCAAGGGCGGGATTGTCCGACAGGGCGTTGAGGTCCCCCACCAGCATGCAGGGCAAATTCTTGGGATTGAGCACCTTGAGGGTATCCAGGATAAGGTCCATCCCCTTTTCGCGGGCTTCCTGTCCGCGGTGGTCCAGGTGGGTGGTCACAAAGAAGAATTCCTTGCCGGTGTCCTTCGCCTTCATCCTGGCCCACACTGCCGTGCGTTTATAGCGGGCATCCCATCCCATCGAAGGGACGGAAGGGGTTTCGCTGAGCCAGAAGGCGCCCCAATCCTGAAGGCTTACGCTGGCCTCGTTATAGTAGATGCTGGGGCATTCGCCCGTATCCCCACCCTCGCGGAACACACCCACATGCTTGTACTGGGGAGCACGGACATCCAGGTAAGCTATCTGGTCGTGCGTAATCTCCTGCGTACCAAACACATCCGGCTTAACGTCTTCCAGCATGGCCGGAATGGCCCTCTTGCGATGGTCCCAGCCGTTTTCGTAGTCCACATTGTTGTTTCTGTACCTGACATTGAACGACATGGCCCGCAGTGCTTTCTTCCCTTTTTCCGGGGCGTCAAGACCGCTGGGAGAGTAGTCCCGGAACTCCATGTTGCACGACACGGGCAGGTGGTCCGACGGATAGTGGAGCGAGCCGTCCACCGTAGGGAACTTGTCCCGGTAAATCACGTAGTCCAGCGGGCGGAATCCGTTGAACATAATGTGGTCCGGCCACCATTTGGAATACCCGCCCTCGTCCTTGGTATCCTGCGTGCCCCAGGTTTTGGCATCGGCACTGAGGCGACCGGCATGGAGGAAATACAGCTTGGCATCCATGAAGGGCGTCTGGGCCAGCGAGCCCCAGTGTTTGGCTTTGTCGTCCACGTTCATGTCGCCCACCAGGATGGCCGGCATGTCCAGCGGCAGGTTTTCCGCACACCATTTGCGGAGCTGCTGGGCGTTGTATTTGTTGCCCTCGTGGCTGTACTTGCCGTCTGCCTGTTTTTGCGAGACCACAAGGTGCGTGCTCAGGAAGTAGAATTCCTTTCCGGAGGCCTTGTGTTTCATGTGCGCCCACACCGTGGGGCGCATGGAGCCTTTGGGAGCATCCTCGGCCATCTGAGGCGCGTCAAAAACACCCCCCATCCAGAAGATGCCGTTGTCCAGGCACTCGAACACCTCCGGTTTATAGCCGATGGCATCGTCATAGGAAATGTGCCCGTGCGTGGTGTTGGGATACAGAATCCATTCATACTGAAGGCCCTTGGCGGCCACGTCGGCACGGATGTTCTGCGGCCCGTTCCAGATGCTGTCGCAGATTTCCTGCAGACCCATGATGTCGCAGTCCATGTGCACAATCATGTCGCCCACGGCCGTGTAGCTGTTGCACCACAGGCGTTGGGGACTCACATTGTCATTCCCGTTCACGCTCTTGAGGCGGGAGTCGGAAGTGAAAATGTTGTAGGTCCCCACCTTGATGCGCGGCATGGGCTGCGCCGCCAGCATCAGCGGCAACAACAAGCCCAGGTATGTCAGAAACCGTTTCATCATTCTCCTTGATAAGCACCGGGCCACCAACTGTTTCCGCGGTCGTTCCCGGCGGCATCCTTGCCAAAGACTCCTTTGGCTTCCAACCAGTTATAAAAGTTTTCACCATCCACAGGGTAAGCCTTGATGACGCCCGCCACCTGTGCCGGTGTCGGGGCCTGATAGGCCAGGAGTTTGGCGGCAGGGCCGTCCCAGTGCAGCAGGCCGTCGGAAGAAAGGGCGTCGGAAGAGACGATGTCCGCCGTGCGGATGCCGGTCACGTCCGTGTTGCCGCCCTTGTCCGTGAAATCAATCTTAGGAGCCTCGCTATATACGTTGTAACCGGCCGTAGTTGCCTTTTTGGTGGTGGGCCCGGCATAATTGGCACCGGCGCCCATGGAATACCCTGCATTGGTTAGCATCAGGTTGCCCATGATGACATTGTTGCTGTTCTGGGAGAAGGCCAGCACGCCGTTGTTGCAGCCGGCGCCGGTGCCGGTCTCATCCACCTGCATGACAAAGGTGCAGTTGACCGCCAATGCCGGAGCGTTTACGCGCACCAGACCGCGGTTCAGGCTGTTTCCCTCCGGATACAGCGGATGGGCCAGGGTGTTGTTGAACAACAGCAGCGCAGCTCCGGCGGAGGTGAAGATGTCGGGGCCGTTGGTATTGGTTCCGTTCCCGCTGAAGCGACTGTTGGCTACATAGAGGATATTCTCGGCCTTTTTCTGCAGAATGGCGCCGCCGTTGCCCACGTAAGCGGTTCCGTTGTGGGACGTATTGCCCGTAAAGGTGCAATTCAGGACGCGGACCATGCCGGTAGTGTAAACGGCCAGCGCGCCGCCGCCGGTAACCGATGTCCGGTTGTCCGTGAACGTGCAGCCCTCAAAATCGGCCTCGGCCGATCCGCCTACATTCACGGCGCCGCCGGTTTTATCGGCCGATGTGGAGGTGCATACGTTCTTGTCGAAGGTGCAGCTGCGGAAAACATGCTTGCCCTTGGTGAGGTTGAGCGCTCCGCCGGAGCCGTTATGGGAGCCGCCGGTGAAGGTAACGCCTTCCACCTCCAGGTTCACCTTGTCGGAAGCCACCGTCAGGATACAGCCTTCGTCACCGGAAAGGGAGGTGGTGAAAACGGCGCCTTCCTCCGCTACGATTTTGAGCGTAATGGCCTGCTCGAAGTCCAGGGAGAGCCCCTTTTCCTCAATGGCCAGGTCGTAGGTTCCCTCGCTCACATGCACGGTATGGCCGTCCAGTTTGGAGGCCGATGCCGGGTTGGAAAGCAGGCTGCGCAGCACTTCAGGCTCGGTGATGTAAATATCGCCTTCAATGACCAGATTGTCCTCCAGGGAGGCACTTACCAGCAGGATTTGCCCGGCCTGAATGGTAGCCGGGGTCTGGGAAGAGGCGGTTCCCAACCACTTTTCTTCATTGCCCAGCTGGAAACTCAGACCGCCAAGCTGCACTCCGGGAAGGACGGACAGATAATAGGTGCCGGCGCCCTCCACGGCCACCTCCACGGAAGCGCTGCCGGGGACCGTTTCATACGTGAGTTCGGGACCGGCACTCACGCTGCCGCCCACGGGTTTGCTGTCCGTAGCCGTCAGCCGCACCTTGGTCACGGAAGGGTCCGTAATGGAAAAGCGAATCATGCCCACGGCGCTCTTGAAACGCCCGAAGTTCAGGGATTCCCGCGTGGTGTGGGCCACAATGACGGCGCTGTCCTCAAAGCGTCCGCTCTGTGCTGTGGGAATAGCCAGCACCAGCTTTCCGTCGGCCCCCACCTGCGCATCAATGCCGGCAGGATAAACGGCATAGTATTCCTTCACCTCGTCCACCACGGCATTGAAGTAGGCCTTTCCGCCTTCCAGTTCCGCCTCGCAGATGGTCTCACCGCCGTTCCACAGGATTTTCACCTGGTCTCCCTCGTTCCAGGAGACACTCCAGTCGGCGCCCAGCGTGGTTTTGGTGACCACGGCATCGGCCGTAAAGGTAAGAGCCTGGCGCGGGGCCTCCTTTTCCGGTTTTCCGGAGTCAGGGGTTTCCTTGGCGGTACACGCAGCCAGTAACACGGCTGCAAATAGTATCATATACTTTTTCATACGCATTACCAGTTATAGTCAATGGGATCCATGCCGTCTATGTCGCTGCCGCCTTCAAATGCGGTTGCCGGCGGATCCACGGTGTTGTAACGGATGCCTATATAGTTCCAGGCCGTAGGGAAAGAGCCTGAATTGGGATAGGTGAACGACGGCTCCAGGTACGCGGTCTGGCTGCCGGTCTGCATGGCAGCATCCGGGATAATCCGTATCCAAACCTTCTCCTGGCCCAGCAGTTTGGAAGCCGGGAGCGGAATATTCACGGGTTTGTAGCCGGCCGTCTGCCACAGCTGGGTCATAGGCGTTGTCTGGCAGAACTCCGGCAGCGAATATTTTGCCACGGGCACCCACTCGTTCCCGTCCAGGGAGTATTCCACCCACCAGTAACGGGGACCTTCCAGGTACATGGGCACGCCGCCCACGCTCTGGGTGGAGGAGTAGAAGTAATTCATGGAGGAGATCTGCATGCTCATCCGGGTGCTGGCAATGCCTGCTGTAGAGAACACCAGCGTGGTGTATTGCGGGGCGCCGTCACGGACGGTCAGATTGGTGGCCCAGGCGCTCCCCTCCTCCGACGGAATTTCCCCGTACGGATATTCTCCGTCAATAGGCCCCAGGTAGGAATAGTCTTTTGTAAGAACAATGGGGAGTTTTCCCGCCCGCCCGTCTGTAAGGTAAGTACCCGAAAAAGGATACGTAAAACTGTAGTCGAAGTACGCGTTCCGGTCCCCGTCGGTTGCATAGTAGTGTTCCAGATTCTTGGCGGCCACGGAGCTCCATTCGCACAGGATGGCAGAGAAGGAGCCCTCCTCCATGGTTTGGGCCAACTGAATGTCCTCCCGGGTGGTATGGCGCAGCTGATAGCGGCCAATGTTGCCCCAGGTCTCGGCGTCTGCACTGGCATTGTCCTGATAGCTGAAGCGGGTGTACAGCTCGTGTACCACCACGCCGCTCACCTTGCCGCTTCCCTGCGGCAGCACGGAGCCGTCACGCCGGTAAGGGCAGGTGGTGTTGGTGTACAGGTACAGGCTGCCGCCGCAGATGTCGTGCAGCAGGACACCGAATTTGGCCACCTTGTCCACGCCGGTCTCGCAGGTAAACCGCTCGCTCACAGGCGTCAGAGGGCCTTTCCTCACCGGCAGTTCGCAATCCTTCACCGTCACGTAGGTGAAAATGTCGTCATCGTCAATGGCGCCAATGTACTTTTCTTTCACGGGAATGCCCTCGCGTCCCAGCGACTCGCATTCCAGGGCCATGTTGCCCTTGACGCCGGTAAGCGTATAGAACACGGGATCCGTCTCCGGATTCACCACCCGGGATTTGTACAGTACCGTTCCCCGGACACACCATTTTACCCGGTCGCCCTGGGCAAAGACGTTGTCGTCGGCCGTCTTGGTAAGCAGGCACAGGCCCTTGGAACCGTCCAGCGCCTCCAGATAGATGGTCCGCTGGCATACGGTATAGTCGATGGAGGTGACGGACAGCTGCGTATTGTCGCCGCAGTTGCCGTTCTCCTTGTCGCTCACCACAATGCCCTCAATGACCAGGTCGTTCTCCAGCTCCGTTCCCTCCTCCGTCGCCAAGGCGCAGAATTCCTGCAGGGAAAGGGTTTCACCGGCCGAATCGGTCTGGGAAAGCTGGCTCACCTGGAAGGGGATGAGCAACTGGTTGCCAAAGGCATCCGTATAGCTTACGGTAATGCTGCCGTGGCGGGTATAGGAAAGTGGATTGGCCTTGTAGTTGAACTGGAGCTTGCCTCCCTCCACCTTTACGTCCTCTATCCAGTTCTCGTTTCCCTCGCTGTCCCAGGCAAGCACCAGGTCGCCGGCAGGCAGGTTGGTCTGGAGCTCCACCTCGCATTTGCCGGCGGCGGAGCCCTTGACCGCAATGACCGGGGACGCTGTTGTCAGTTCCGGCTCCACGTTTCCCTTCTGGCGCAGCGTCACGGTATCCCGGTGATTGTCAATGGCAACCACCACCTGGGCGGCGCGCGGCAGCGACGTATTGGCCGAGTAGCGGGCCAGGAATCCCTCACGGCCGGCGGGGGCCGTCTGGGGCACCGTAATCCAGGAGGCCTCCGTGGTCACGCTGAACGCACGGGTGGCAATTACCGGGATGGCCAGCTGGCCGGCCTCCGCCTCCAGGGTATAAACCTTCTGGGGGAAACCCAGACCGCTGCCCTCGTGGATGGTGCGCTCGTTAATGTCCTTGGTGCAGGAGAAGGCCAGAAGGGCGGCCGTTCCCAGCACAATCATATCACGTAGTATTCGCATGGCTACTGAACTTTTACGCATCTTACATTTCCGCCCCAGCGACGATGCGGGTACGTGCTGTCGATACGGCGGTTATTGACGTTGCTCTGGTACCACAGGCGGTAGGAGCCCCGGTACGGAGTGATGTCGAACGGCGTAGAAGACCAAATCCAGCCGTCGCTCATATTGGCCAGTTCGCTGGCCGTGGAAGTACTTCTGCGGTAGGCGCCGCCGGGGACAAAGAGCATCTCCTTTCCGTTGTCGTCCTGGATGGTGATGCCCACCTTGGACACATACTCGGCCGCTTTCAGGCGCTCCGGGATAACGCCCAGCGCGTCGTTGGACGGGACCATCCAGCCATAAGGGCAAGGGTTGGCATTGGAGGTGGCCGATGCCCACAGCGCATCGTCCTGGACATCCCGCCAGTCCTGCTTGCCGCTGGCGCCGCTGCCCCAATAGTAGGTGTTGGGGGTGGCATCCGCCACTTCCTGGCTTACGCCGTCCTGGGCCGTCACAAACACAATGTTGTCCGGATACACCTTGGCGCGCATGCCGTTGCCGTTGGCGGCCGTTGCCTTGGCCGGCGGGAACGGGTCCTTGCGGCCCCACTGGTAATGCATGCCGATAGAAGCGTTGGAGTAATCCCGGGCATCGGCCTTCACAGCACCCACATTGCGGTCCATGAAGGTCCAGGAGCCAATGACACGCTCCTCTACAGGCGTTGCCGGCGCCCAGATGTGATAACTCCAACGGATGACGCCGTCGCCGCTTATCACCGCCACATGCGCACTGCCCGGGTTGTCCGCGCTCTTGCGGAAATACAGTTTGGAAGAGGCCGGATCAATGGCCAGGTAGTCCACCACGCCGGGAGCCGTCTGCCACAGGATGGAGCACCGGCTGATGTCGCTGGCGGGCAAGGTGCCGTCCGGACGGCGGATTTCCACGCTGTACAGGGCTTCCTCCGTGCCGTTTACTACAAAACAGTTGGCCCATTTGCTTCCCTGGGTGAGGTCTGTGGCATGGGCCGGAAGGCTGAAGCTGAGTTCCTCCAGCGCAATAACGCCACCGGCCGTTCCGGCGGCCTGGGGAGCGCCGCTTACGCAGCCGCTCCAGGTGCTGGTGACAGCACTGACAAGGAGGCTGCCCAGGTCACCCGCAGGGACGGCCACATAGAGCTGGGCCGGCAGGGCAATGCCTTGGGCAGGGATATTTACGGTAATTTGCGGACTTCCGTCGCTTCCGGGTACATAGGCGGGGCGGTCCTGCGCCATGTCTATGGTTCCGTCGCCGGAGAGCGGGGAACCCGCCAGTACGCTGAGCTGCTGCAGCGTTCCCTCTCCCTGCAAATTGAGGCGCAGCAAGGCGCAGGCGCTACCCAGTTGCAGGGCATCGCCCACTTTCTTGCCGGCAACAAGGGCCAACTGCCCGGCAAGGGCCGGAGAGGACACATAAGGCTGGCTCTCCGGCAGGTGGACATACACCTTTCCGCCGCTCCAGCGGCTTACGTAGTCTTCCGGATACACGCCGCCGAGCACGCCGCTCCGGACGGCGTCGGCATTGAACAGGAGCGTAGCGGTGGCGCCGTTGAAGGTATTGACTTCGGCCGGGAAGGTGTTGCTGCCGTCGCTGTCTAACAGGAGCAGACGGTCGCCGTCGGCCCAAACAGGCTGCGTTCCGTCATCCAGCGGAAGGAGACTTGCCGGAATCTCGGCAGGCTCGGCCACCGACTGACTCACGGTAAAGAAGGCTTGCACGGGGGTATCCCAGCGGGCCAGCGGGAAGCTGAGGTAAACGGTAGCGCTGCGCGGCTCGCCGGAGGTGTTTTCGTCCACCTGGAAGGTAACGCGTGACGCGCTCACCTGAATGTCGTGAATCCACGGCTGCACAGCCTCCTGGTCGTATTCCACCGACGTTTCCACTCGGGAAAGGGTTTCCTCGTCCAGGTCGGTTCCGGCGGCGATACGGCCGGTTGAGGCACCGCGAAGCATCTCGATGCCCTCTTTCACCAGGCTGTAATTACCCGCCTCGCTATTGCCGCTGGTTTGCGAAATATACATTTCCTTGGTTCCGGCAGCACCGGTTACCAGCAGCGTCACGCCCCGGGATACCCCGCGGTTCAGGTCTGCGGACACCATAATCTGGCTGTTGCCAACGCCTTCCGTACGGGAAAGTTCCACCCACGGGACCTCCTTGTCCAGCCTGGCCGTCCAGGCTCCCTGGCAATACACCATCACATAGTAGGAATTGCCGGAGGCGTCGAATCGCATCTCCGTGCGGTTCAGGGCCAGGGGCAGATTGAGTTCATAGCGCTGGGAGCAGCCCGCAGCTGCCAGAAGCAGCGCCATCACTGACAGTAGTACATGAATCCGTTTCATATTACAATCCGTAGGCGTTGTATTCATTGTTGTCCAGGGCATAGCCCGAGTTCACCACCTGTTCGACGGGAATAGGAAGATAGCGGTGGCAGCGCTGCAGGTGCGTCGGAATCTGACGGGCGTCCATTTCCACCTGCCAGTACTCGCGCACGGCGTCGTACCAGATGTTCCAGCGGACCAGGTCGAACTTGCGCTGGAACTCGCCGAACAGTTCACGGGCACGCTCATCGCGCACTTCCTGCACGGCTTTGGCCCAGTTGCCTACCACATAATCCGGAAGGCCGGCACGGGAGCGGACCTTGTTCAGGTATTTCTCCGTGTTCTCCTTGTCCTCCTTGGCACAATAGGCTTCCGCCAGCAGGAGCAGGGCATCGGCATAGCGGAACACCGGATAATTGTTGGAATCATAGGTGGTCTTCATGTAAGGGCACCAGAATTTGGGGCCCATCCACGGCTTGGCCAGTCCGTTGGAGAAGGCGGTTCCCTCATAACGGCGGCCCTGGTTCACGTCCACGCGCCGGTCCTGGCCGTTGTCCGGCTGCAGGGCACCGTAGAAGTAGGTGCTGGGACGGTTGCAGGTGCCCACCTTGGCCTCCGTGCCCAGCCAGGGAATGCTTACCCCGTCAAACAGCTGGGTAGTGCTGTTGTAGGAAGGCATGCAGTTCTGGGCCAGGGTGCCGGCGTAGGAAAGCGTCCCTTCATTGTAGGCATGTCGAATCTCGAAAATGCGCTCCGGAGCGTCCTTTACGCTGAAGTACAAATCGCTCAGAGGATATTGGGAGAGCTCTCCGTAAACGGGCACCAGGCGCTCCAGGGCGTCAATGGCCGTCTGGAACCAGTCGGTGCCGGAAGTGACATCGGCATAGGCGTTCCAAAGGGCCATCTTGCCGATGAGCATCATGCCCATGGCCCAGCCGGCGCGGCCTTTTTCCTCGTTGTCGTTGGCGCGCACCTGCGTAAGGGCGCCGGTATAGACGTCGCCGTTATAGCTGTAGCACTCCTGCAACTCCTTGATGAGGGCGGCCCGGGTGGCCACGGCATCCATCCGGCCCAACCCCGCAATACGGTCCATGGTGGGCTGGTCAACGACATCGTCCGTATAGTAAGGCACGTCTCCGAACAGGCCGGTGAGCAGGTAGTACCAGAAGGCCCGCATGGTCTTGGCCTCCGCCAGCAGGTCCTTCTGTACGCCTGCGTCAATGGAGGTGGACTTTTCCGTGCCGGCAATGGCGGCGTTGCAGTACATGATGGCCTTGTAGGCGGTACTCCACACCGTCTTGGAAATGTTGCACTGGGACGGGTTGATGTCCAGGATGGCGTTTACGTCGGAGAGGGACGGCACATAACAGATGTCGGTGGTCCCCTCCAGGTGCGTGAAGAGCGTGGTGGAATACACGGTCCTGAGGCCCACGTAGCAGGAATTCACCGCCGTACGGCACTGCGCTTCGCTTTTAAAATAATTGTTCCTGTCCACAAAGGAAGACGGTTTTTCCTGCAGGAACTTGGAGCAACTGGCAAGGCTAAGGGCCAGGATGCTTGCAAACAAAAATACTGTCTTTTTCATACGCCCTTAGAATTTGATTTGAACCATGCCGATAATCTTGCGCGGACGCGGGTACGCGCCAATATCGGCCCTTCTGATAGTAGATTCCTGATCCTCCACCTTGGACGACACATCCGGGTCGAAGCCGTTGTACCTGGTCCACACGAAGAGGTTCTCGGCGCTGACACCTACCGTGATGCTGCGCATCCACTTCACCTTCTTGTCCAGGTCGAACTTGTAGGAGAGTTTCACGGTCTTCAGACGCAGATACGAGGCGTCGTGCACCATGAAATCGCTGGGGAGCATGCTGGAGCCGCTGGCGCCGGCCGCCGGGAAGTTGGACTCAGGGTTGCGGTAAGGATGCCAGCCGTTGAGCATATAACGGTACTGGTTGGAGCAGTAGGTGCCCGCCATGAAGAACTCGGAATAGTTGTAAATGCTTCCGCCCACGGAATAGGCCAGGAAAATGCCCAGGTCAAACCCGTAGATGTGGAAGTTGTTCTGCAGGCCGCCGTAAACGATGGGATCGGCGTTCCCCAAATAGGTGAGATCCTGGTTGTCCAGGATGCCGTCATGGTTCTGGTCCACGTACTTGGGACGGCCGCACTTGTAGGGTTTGGCGTAGTAGTCCACGTACTGGTGGGTGATGTCGTTGTCGGCAATCTCCTCCTGGTTGTGCCATACGCCGCCGTACTGGAAGCCCCACAGCGAGTTCAGGGGATAGCCGGCACGGTAGCCGTAAATCATGTAGCCTTTCTGGTCCTTCATGGCCACCACCTCGCTCTCGCCGCCAATGTCTTCCACCATCTGGCGGTTGTGGGAAATATTGAAAGCGGTGGTCCAGGAGAAGTTTTTACGGACAATGTTCCGGGTCTCCAGACTCAGTTCCACGCCCTTGTTGGAGGTGCGTCCCAGATTCTGCGTAAAATTGCTGTAACCCGTCTGCTGGGCCTTCTGGACGCTCAGGAGCAGGTCCCGGGTGTTGGCAATGTAGCCTTCGGCCGTAAACTTGATGCGGCCTTTGAGCACGGCCATGTCCAGCGCCAGATTATACAGGTCCGTCTTTTCCCAGGTGAGGTTGGGGCTGTCCAGGCGGGACGGATAGTAGTAGGTGGACTGACCGTCGCCCAGCAGGTAGCCGGCGGTGGAGGAGCTCAGCTGCTGCAGGGACTTGTACGGGGCGATGGCGTCGTTGCCGGTACGGCCGGCACTGAACCGCAGGGACAGGTCCTGGAAGATGCGCGTGCGCTTGAGCCAGGGCTCGTTCGCGAGGTTCCACTTCAGGGCCATGGACGGGAAAAAGCCCCACTTGTTGTTGGCGGCAAAGTTGGAAGAGGCATCGGCACGGCCGGTAAAGGTAAGGTAGTAACGCTGCTTGTAATTGTAGTTCACGCGCGCCAGGAAAGAGAGCTTTCGCACCTCCTGGTTGCCGGATGTGAGCGTGTAATTGTCTTTGTCGGCAATGGCGCTGAGGTCGTTCCACATGAGCTGGTCCACCAGCATGCCTTTTCCGGTGATGCTTTGCTGGTTCGTAAACTTGTAGTACATGGACATGCCGGCCATCGCGTCCAGATGATGCACGCGGGCGATATCCGTCTTGTAGGTGACCGTGTTGTCGGTATTGAGCTGCACCAGGTCTGTATCGCTGCGGTCCACCTGGCCGCCGGTAGCGGAGAGTCTGCGGACAGGAAGGGTCCCGGGCTGGTATTTGTACGTATGTGTGTCGTACTTGTAGTAGGTGTTCCGGCTTTGGATGGTGAGCCCTTTGACGGGCGTCAGCGTGAAGGAGAGCGTGTGGGTGTTGGAGAAGCTCTTGCGCTGGTTCACCGTCTGCTGGATGGAAATATAAGGGTTGTTGAAGGGACTTCCCTGCCCGTAGTTGTACAGGTCGTTTACTTCACTGTCTATGCCCAGCACCGGGGAAATATATACGGCACCGGACCACACCGCCGTGCCGCCGATGCTGGTTTTATTGTTGTTGTTGATGCGGTACAGGATGTTCGCATTGTAATCCAGCTTGAACCACTTGTTGAAGCGGTGGCCCAGGTTCAGGCGGCCAATCACACGCTTGGCACCGGAGTCCAGGATAATACCCTCGTCGTCGGCATAGGAGAGCGAGGCAAAGTAATTGGTGTTCTTGCTGTTGCCGCTCAGGGACAGCGCATATTCCTGGAACGGGGCCGTGCGGGTGATGGACCTGAGCCAGTCGGTGCCGGCGCCCAGCGCCTCCGGGTCGGCATACTTCTGCGTATAGCTGGGCGTCACGGGATACACGTCACCGTGGGCGCTCTTGGAGAAGTCGATGCGGTCGTTGTTGTAGGAGGCAAACTCTGCCGCGTTCATGTAGTCCAGGCTGCGGGCCAGCTGGGAGAAACCCAGCTTGGCGGTAAGGGTGACCGTGGGTTTGGACGCGGTGGGAGAGCCCTGCTTGGTGGTGACGATGATAACGCCGTTCGCTCCCTGTGAACCATAAATGGCCGTGGACGAGGCATCCTTCAGTACGGAAATGGATTCAATGTCGGAGGAATTGAGGTCGCTCAGGTCCTGGACGGCGTTCATCACCCCGTCCACCACGATGAGCGGCTCATTGCCGGCCGTAATGGAACGGGAGCCGCGGATGCGGATGGAGGTACCTTCCGTAGGGTCGCCGGAGACGCTCATGATGTCCGCGCCCGCTACACGGCCCTGCAAGGCCTGGTCCACAGAGATGGTGGCCGTGTTTTCCACGTCCTGCATCTTGACCACGGCCACGGAGCCGGTAAGGTCCGCTTTCTTGGCCTCGCCGAAGCCAATCACCACCACCTCGTCCAGGTACTCGGCGTCTTCCTCCAGGACAAAGTCAAAACTGCGGCGGGAGCCCACCTTCATTTTGACGCTCCTGTATCCCAGGGATTCGGCTACCAGGAGGGCGCCCTCCCCGGGCACCTTGAGGGAGAATTTTCCGGCGGCGTCGGTCACTGTACCGTTTGCCGTCCCTTCAACGGACACCGTCGCACCGGGCAACGGAACTCCGCTTTGGTCCCGCACCGTTCCTGTCACCGGAAGTGAACCGTTTTGGGCCAAAGCCGGCGTGACAAGCAATGCAAGGGCCGCGGCCAACGGTAAAAACAATCTGTTTAACATGGGAGACATGGGTTATATAGCTTTTGTGTTTTGTCTAATGCAAATTTGGGAAGAATTCGTCCCATTTCCCATACACGCGTACGCATTTATAAGTGAGTGGAAGTAAAATTATAAGTAAGAATCCGCATTACAACTGCGTGTAACGCGGATTCTTCATCCCTAAACCCCTCCGGATTCTAAGGGTTTTTATAGGTCTTTTACAGGGGCTTGTCCCGTCCGGCCTATTTCAGGGCCTCTATTTCTTCTATGGAGAGTCCCGTGGCAGCTGCGATCAGTTCCTTGCTGGCGCCAGCCGCCATAAATTTCCGGATGGTATCCCTTCGGCCTTGTTCAATGCCTTGCTCAATGCCTCTTTCAAGATACACCTCGGCAATTTCCTGTTTTTCGCGGTCGCTGATCATGGCTCGTACGTATTGAATTTGTTCCACATCCGGCAAGCGGTTCTGGCGGCAGGCTTCAAGGATGCCCGTGAAGCGCTTGTCCACGTGTTTGGGGTTCACTGCAAAATTACGCATATTTTGCAAAATATCAAACCACTGCTCCACAGGACTTAAATTCCTCCCCGATAGCCCGGCAAAACGCGGAAGTTCGCAGTAAATCCATGTGAGCAGCTGCTCCCTCTTCTTGTCCGGCTCATACCGCTCGTGCGACGACTCCTCAAAGACTTCGTACCGATACACCAACTGATTGTGCTCGTGCCTAAGCGTAAAGTTCATGAAACAAATCACATACACAGGCATCAGCGTCCCATAGTCTTCACCAGATTTCAATTGCTTGTAAAACATCCCCGCTCCATAGTACAGCATCCGCGAGCGGAAATTCTTCTTCTCGGACTTCTGCATCTCCACCAGGATCCTTCGGCCTTTCTCCGTTTTGCACACTACGTCCATTACCACCAGCTTGTCATCATGCGCAAAAAGGTCCAATTCCTTGTCGTCATACTCCAGGTCCACAACCCTTTCCGGCAGGAAGTCATTCAGGAGCATCATCAGCCCCCCCTTGTTATGCCCAAACACATGCTTGAAGGCCCAGTCACACATGAGGTCAATGTAAGGGGCAGACACTATCTGCAGAATAATCTGCTCTTTCTCTTCCTCGGACAAGTTTCTGTACTTCTCCATTTCCTGCAACACGGGAGCGAACTTTTCCCACTGCTCCGGTGTCAATACTTTCACTTCGTTATCCATAATTCACAAAATTTACCGACGCCCTCCGTTGGGCGGCTCCAGCAAACATAGAAAAGCGTTCCCGGAAATCCTACAATCGTAAAAAACATTGTGTTGTTTCACATGTTTTTTTGCTGTTTCTTACGATTTGAGGGGCCGCCCCCCCCGAGGAAAAAGCCATTTGACGGTAAAAGATAAGCGGCACCGGGGATCCCGATGCCGCCTGGCAGAATGTCCATAAAGGTGAATTGACTTAATAATGAAGAACGTCCTTGACGGAATATATCCGGCTCAGGGCATCAAAGGAAAAATACTGGTCATCCATAATCATATAATCTTCCCGCTGAGCCTTGGTCAGCCGTTTTACATCAGGAAACATTGAAACGGGGACAAGCACAATCCGACCATCCGTTAGAAAGAATGCCATATGCCCACGTTTTACATTGAAGTCAATCTTTTTGATTCCAAGTGTGGTATCTTTATATTTGCACATATTTCCTCCTCCTATTTATTGAACTTCTTGATGGTTATTTTCTTTCCGGAAAAAACATCATCTATCATCTTGTTGAACTCTGACCAATTCTTGTCAATAATGTCAAGAATCATGGCTTCGTCTGCGGGAGCCAATTCAGACCAATCCACATCAATCTTTTTCTCTCCATTCTCTTCTATCCAAATTTTTGCCACCGTATCTCCGCGATGAGATTTTTTGCTACCTTTCCGCACGACATGAATGTGCCGTCTATTCTCGTTGGCGTCAGCGGGGAAAACAGAAAGGATGAAGTAGAGTATGATGGCAAGTTTACCCATAGCAATTTCATCTCCGCAAAGATAATTAACTTTTAATCAATCTACAAAAAACGCGCCCGGTATTCCATATTGAACGCCAAGCGGCACCGGGGATCCCGATGCCGCCTGGCTGTTGTCATTTTGTGTGAAGTGAAGAATCTGGCCTACTCGGTCGGATCTGTGGTCTTCACGTAGGCCCCCATGATCTTGCTATCTCCGCGGTCGTTCCCCTTCTGATCCTTGGCCAGGAGCTCTTGGAGCTCTTTCTGTTTGTCGGTGGGGATATTAGTAAAGGTCAGTTCCTTAAGTGCATCTGCCGTCATCCCATTAGTATAGAGGGCTACTTTGCTGTCATCTAACAGGAATACTCCACCTTTATATTCGCCAAGAGCAAATTCAATTCCAGACTCCTTCACGGCATTTGCCGTATTGCCATACAAAGTTTTATTGATAATAGAGTTATATTTTTTAACATTTGCATTCTCCGTGTTCGAGGGCCCCATCAGAATGGAATTATAAACATAATAATTGGTTGCTGTCCTCGTTAGATCGCGCCCGCCATTGTCAGCAGCAGTACAACTCACGACATAAAGAGGGATGTATGATCCGTTGGTTACAAATACAGATGATGGTGCCTCAGTGGTATTACCTTTTGCCGTAGAGTTAGCAATAATAGCTGTTCCGTATCCGGTAGCGAAAACGATACCACCCTGCTGTGTCGTTTGTGAATCTGTTTTTTTGCCCGTTGCCGTATTATTTTCAAAAGTACAATTGAAAATAAGTACTGTCTTTAACTTTCCCGAAGACCCACCGGTGGCCGCTACGGCCGCCCCTCGAGGTGCTTTATTATTTATGAAAGTCGCTCCGTCAACGAACAAAGTTTGAGAAGCCTCGCCTTTAAACCAAACAGCACCGCCATATGTATCAGTAAGCGACTCTCCAATAGCTCTATTATTATTAAAAACGTTCTTTCCTACTAAATTGGTGTTACCCGCCGAATAAATCGCGCCACCCTGTTGTGCCTCACACTCGGAAAGGGAGCTTGCTAGAACCTCTAAGTTTCCAGAATTATAAATAGCACCGCCGTTTGTCGCACAATCGTTGGATGACAAGGTGCAGTTAGTGAGGGTGACTGTTCCCGAATTACTGATGGCACCGCCATACGTACCGGCAGTAAGCCCAGTAAATTTGCAGTTCTCAAGAGTAGCCGTTTTTTCTGCTGCTACAGTTAGACCGGCACCCTGCGATGTCGTTCTGCAGTTGCTCACTAAAAGACCATCCGCACTCAAAGATCCATTAGATAGACCAATTGCACCGGAATTTGCTGTCTTACATTTGCTGATGGACCCGCCGCTGATATTTACAATAGCGCCGTCCACATAGAGAGCTCCTCCCATTTTTGCAGTATTTTCATCTCCGTCCCCTATTCCAAGACCAGTAAATGTGCAATTGGAGACACTTATTTTACCAGCGCGGGCTCGGATGGATCCACCGCTATCATTCGCCTTATTCCCGGTAAATTTACAATCCTTGAAATTAACGATTGAGTTAGTAGAATGAATGTAGGCTACGCCGCCCGTATTGCACCGGTTGCCGCTAAATGTGCATCCGATGAAATTTATTTCAGCAGTTACGCCGCCGTGGATGTATACGGGACCACCGTTGACTTGTTCGCTCGTAACAAAGTCCTTGAAATAACAATTACTGAAGTTGACTGTCCCGGAAGTGGTGCTGTCAAAGTGGAACACATCACCTGGAAGGATGTGGGGGCCAGTGGCCTCAAAGGTGATGCCGTCGAAGGTCCAGCCGCTCATTCGGCAACCAGCAGCTTCAAAAACTCTGTAAGTATTATCAGTTTGGGCAGTCTGCCATTTTGTGGGATGGTTCACCGGGTCCTTGTGGTCAAGGGAAGTGCCGGTATTGGAAGAAGGATAACCACCGTCAATAGTAAGATTCAGGTTTTTCAGTTGGTATTTTTCTTCAGCTTCCATATCCCAAGCGGAGCCATTAAAACTCAACGTCCCTCCGTTTGCCGCATAAATGTCGTAGGTGCCTTCTGCAAAGTGAATTTTAGCGTTGTACAGACGCCAGGTACTGTTGATACCCTGATCATTGGTCTTGTCCTTGATAAGTTTAAGGAACAGGGACAGATTGCCGGCATCCTCCCAGGAAGACCCTTTGCCTGTACCATCTTCCTTGATGAACCAATCTGCGTGAATCATGGGATCGAGATTCCCGATATTGGTGACGACGAGCCGGTCTGTGTTAACCTTACGTTTGCTCAGTGCTCCAAGGCTATATGAGGTTTCACCCTTCTTCCTGGCCTTAACGCCAAATCCGGTATCCAGATTGCATCCGGGAAGGACCGCAAAATAATAATCCTTACCCGCGGTAATTCCACTTTGCAAGTCAACATATTTTGAATGCGAATTCCCAAAAACGGTATATGAAGTGGGAGAAGTTCCTAAATTGATGTTGTTGTTCTCATCAAAGGTAACCCGGGCAACATCGACAAGCAGTTGGGACGACTCGTTTGAAGTGAATTCAAATTGGTCATAAGGATTGTTGTTCGTAAGGCTGAACTTCACGATATGGGTAACATTCTTGAAAGCAAGGCTGGCCGATGTTTTGGCAGCGCGTGCAACCATCTTGTTTGCGGAAGCGAACGTCCCATCCTGGTAACGACGGACGCAGAAATCAATCTTTCCGTCGTTAAGGACGAAATCACTGGAAAGCGCAGCCGGATATACGGCATAAAAGTACTCTATCTTGTCCAGAACTGCCTTCTCAATATTCAATGTAACCTTATTATTTACGACTTCCACATCCTGAAAGTCGCTGTCACCAGTGCCCCAGAGGATTCGGATCTCATCGTTATCGCTCCAGGCGTGGGTGCTGCCGTCCCAGGAGGTTTTGCTGTCCGCGGTCTCAGGTTCGGTGGCGGGAGCGTCGCCCTCGTGCGATACGCCGAAGGTGAGGCGGACCATGCCTTCGGGAACGGGCGTGTCGTCCTCCCCTGTCGGGTTTTCCGGCGTGGTGTCTTCCTTGGGGTTTTCCTCCTTTTGGCTTTGCTCCTGCTGTGAAGGGTCAGCAGCCTCTTTGGTACAGGACAGCGTGGCAAAACTCAGCGTAGCCACGCCCAATAAAATAAGGTAAAACTTTTTCATATCGCGCATTTTTATATTTCAAATTCTCCGTAGTTGTCTTCATCCATCTCCTCCAGGGTCGCATCGAAAGAAGAGCAGATAATCTGCCCCCCCCCAACAAATTTGAGGCTCATGGTCAGCGGAGCCTCATACAATTCCTTTTCATTGGTTTTCATGGTAATTCGGCTTTTTTAAAGTGTCCATGTATACGGTTCTTCCTGCAAAGGGTCCAGACCGGTCCCCATGGGCGGTGTGACAGAATTACAGATGAAACTTTCCGTGACAAGTTCCAGTGGCCGGGAAATCGGCCTGACATAGTCCATTTTCAACTGAACAGACATGGTATCGTGCGTTATTAAATCGTTAGCGGTTGAGACAAATTTCGGAAAGAAAAACCGGATTCGGCACCCCTCTTCCAAAAAATCTAAGTGTCATCGGACGGTTTTTCCTTTGCCCAGGAAAGAATAAATGGAATCAAACGCACTCAACGCCCGATTTCACATTATACCAACCCTGAAAAATTATAGGTTGTTTTATAAGTTTTATGAGCAGCTTCACCACCGCGAACAAGGCGTTTGAGCGGAAAACTTTCTAAAATATTTTTTTGTTTTCCTGTCCTTTCTTCGTACCTTCGAAAAAGACTTTTGCGCCACATGTCCATGAAACAATACCCTATCATCCTACTCTCCCTCTGCCTCCTTCTCACGGCATGTCATACCCGTTCCACGTTTCAGTCGGCCCTGAATGAGCTGGATGACGTCATTGAACGCCAGGATCAATACCAACAGGCGTTTGAACATAGGAACGACTCGCTGAGAACCCGGCTGGCCTCCGGCAGCTGGGAGAGCGCCCTGGCCCTCTACGAGGAATACCTTCATTTCAGCGCAGACTCCGCCTGGCGCTACATCACGCTCATGGAAAAGCGTGCCGTCAAGCGGGAACAAGCCCTGCAGACAGCCATCGACAAGTGTTACCTGCTGGGAACGGCCCATTACGAAGAAAGCGCCCTGACCCTTTTCCAGTCGCTGGACACCCGGGAGGTGCAGGCCACCGGACGCTCGCTGGACTACCTGGCCACCGGCATCAAGATTTTCACCAACCTGTCCCGCTTCTCGCATCCGCTCCAGAAAGACCGCAATTACACGGACAGCCTGAACGCGTATCGGCATGCCTACATAACGCAGGACACCGTTTCCTATGAGGGGCGCAAACTGCTGGCCCAGAGCCTGCGGGACAAGGGGGACACGCAAAGCGCCCTCCGCATTTTCCAGGCATGCTATTCCGACGCGCCTCCGACAGACTATCACCAACTCACCTCCATCGCCTACAACATGGCCATGCTGTACGGCATGACGGGGGATATCGACAGCAAAAAAACCTGGCTGGCCAAAAGCGCCATCTATGACTTCAAGGCCGCGAACCGTGACTTCCTGTCGCTCTACGAACTGGCCCTGGCGCTCTATAAAGATAGAGACTACAAGCGGGCAGGCCAATACATCACCCTTCACCTGGAGAATGTGTACGCCGGCGACTTCCAAGGCCAGGTCATCCGTTCCTCGGGCGTGCAGAACTTCATTATTGAAGCAGCCTTGCGGGCCGAGCGCCAGAAACAGGCCACGCTGGCCTTTGCCATCATAGTTCTGGGCGTGTTTGCCTTCTTCATTCTCTGGCTGCTGGTGATACGGCACAACCAGGCCATCAAACTGAGCAGGGCGAACGCTGCGCTGGAGGAGGTGAACGCCGCCCTGTCCAATGCCAATAAAATCAAGGACAACTACGTGTTCCGCTACATGGACCTGAGCGTCCAGTACCTGGACAAGATTGAAGCATATCGGCACAAATTGCGGCAGATTGCCCGCAACCAGGGGACGGACGCCCTCCTGAAGGAACTGCGGAACGCCGCAAATTATGCCGACTATAAAGAATTCTACCGTATCTTTGACCAGACCTTCCTGGGCATTTTCCCGGGCTTTGTGGACGGAGTGAACGCCCTGCTGCGGCCCCACGCCCGTTTTGTATGCCTACCGGGCGACGCTCTCCCCACGGAAATCAGGATTCTGGCCTCCATTCGGCTGGGGATTGACGAGAGCCCGCACATCGCCTCCTTCCTCAAATGCTCGCTGTCCACCGTCTATACCTACAGGGCCAAGATGCGCAACCAGGCCCTGTGCCCCAAGGAGGAGTTCGAGCAGCGCGTGCGGGAACTGGGGTAACGCCGCCCGACCGGCCTATTGCAGGGCCTCTATTTCTTCTATGGAGAGTCCCGTGGCGGCTGCGATCAGTTCCTTGCTGGCGGCAAGCTTCAAGGATGTCCGAGAAACGCTTGTCCACGTGTTTGGGGTTCACTGCAAAATTACGCATATTTTGCAAAATATTCAACCGACTGGAAGCATGAAAAAAGGCCACCCGGAACCGGATGGCCTTCCCTGCCGATAAACAACAAAGCCCGGTGGAGATTCATCTCCAATGGCTCCTGTCTATGCAGAACGGTAGTTATGCAAAACGAACTGCCGTAAGATTATGTGCAAACTCCTGAACTCCCTTTTGGATTTTGTCAATCGTCTTTTTTGTGGGTTTCCTTCGACCATGAAGATAATGTCCCAATTGCGTCTGATTAACACCGGTTATGCGTTCCAAACCAGCGAGACTAAAAGCCTTGCTGTACTCCTGAAGAAAACTGGCGGTGTCATAGTAGAACTCATACAAAACCTCCTCAAAATGTTTTCCATGAAGTTTATAATATTCCCGCATTCCCTCGTAAGACTTACTAAAATCTTCTATCGTTTCCTCCACCGTTCTGCCTTCGCCAATTACGTTATAACTTAGCGGAACATCTTCCATATAAGCAGAATAGCCATAGGAAGACTTTTCAATAAATACTTTCACTTTCTTTTGTTTCATAATTCCGTGTTTCTTTAGACTGGAAGCCTATTTGAGCCCTGCTGCTTTCAATATACTGTTCAACGTCCCCGGTGGGACTTCTTCGCTATGATGGTTACTCATCCTGAAGTCCACATTTGTGATTGGGCTATACCAGAGAGGATGTCCGCTGGCCTGCTCCCCTGTATAATAACAGCCTGCCTTTTTCAATTTCTTTTCAAGTTCTGTATATTTCATGTATAACCACATTGCAAAGGTAGGAAAATACCTACCAAATTCAAAACATTTTAAAGATTTAATGACACCGGGACCGGATGTCGGTTTGTGCAAACATAGAAAAGCGTTCCCGGAAATCCTACAATCGTAAAAAAGATTGCGTTGTTTCACATGTTTTTTTGCTGTTTTTTACGATTTGAGGGTCCGCCCCCCCCCGAGGAAAAAGCCATTTGACGGTAAAAGATAAGCGGCACCGGAGATACCGATGCCGCCTGGCTGTTGTTATTTTGTGCAAAGTGAAGAAATAGGCCTACTCAGTAGGAGATGTTGTACATCCTGACAGCGCCACCAGTATTACACTGGTTACCGCACCACCACCTCGCCGCCGGCGGCGTCCACGGTTATCACCGAGTCGCGGTGGACGGTGCCGTCCAGGATGCTCTTCGCGAGGAGGTTCACCAGTTCCCGCTGCATCACGCGCTTCACCGGACGGGCGCCATAGGCAGGGTCATAGCCATGCTCCACCATGTGGTCCTCGAAGGCCGGAGTGAACTGTACGGTAATGCCGTTCTCCGCCAGCTTGTGCTGCAGGTCCGCCTCCTGGATGTGCAGGATGTCGCGGATATCGGCCTTGGTGAGCGGGTCGAACATGATAATCTCGTCAATACGGTTCAGGAATTCGGGCCGAACCGTCATCTTGAGCACGTCCAGCACCTTGCGGGAGCACTCATCCAGGAGGGACCGGCGCGTGGCGATAGCCTGCATGTCCACGCCATTTACCTCCGGCAGTTTCTCCATGTAAGACTGGATAATGTCGGCCCCGGCGTTGGAGGTCATGATAAGAATGGTGTTCTTGAAGTCCACCG
>DFFY01000005.1:11104-12058 GCA_002371115.1 Bacteroidales bacterium UBA3764 | reverse complement strand
AGTCCACCGTACGGCCCTTGTTGTCCGTGAGGCGGCCGTCGTCCAGCACCTGCAACAGCACGTTGAACACGTCCGGATGGGCCTTTTCAATCTCGTCCAAGAGCACCACGGAGTAGGGTTTGCGCCGAACGGCCTCGGTGAGCTGGCCACCCTCGTCGTACCCCACGTATCCCGGAGGCGCACCCACCAGGCGGGAAACGGTGTGCCGCTCCTGGTATTCGCTCATATCGATGCGCGTCATCATGTTCTCGTCGTTGAACAGGAACTCCGCCAGCGCCTTGGCCAGCTCGGTTTTGCCCACGCCGGTGGTACCCATGAACAGGAACGAGCCGATGGGCCGCTTTTCGTTGGACAGGCCCGCGCGGTTGCGGCGGACGGCATCGGCAACGGCACGGATGGCTTCGTCCTGGCCGACGACGCGCTTGTGCAGCTCCGCCTCCATGCGCAGGAGCTTGTCCTTTTCGCTTTCCAGCATCCGCTTCACGGGAATACCGGTCCACTTGGCCACCACCTCGGCAATGTCTTCAGGCGTAACCGCCTCTGTGACAAGCGGTTCCTTGATGGCTTCCGCCTTGGCGGTAAGTTCGTCGATATGCTTCTGCGTCTGCGCCATGCGGCCGTAACGAATCTCGGCCACCTTGGCGTAATCGCCATTACGCTCGGCGGTCTTGGCCTGCAGGTTCAGGTCCTCCATCTCCTGACGGGCCGTCTGCAGGCCGCCAAGGGTGTCTTTTTCCTCGTTCCAGCGCTTCATGAGGTCTTCGCGTTTGCCTTGCAGCTCCTTGAGCTCAGCCTCCAGCTTCTCCAGTTTCACGGACACGCCTTCGCGCTTAATCGCCTCACGTTCAATCTCTTTCTGCCGGATGGCGGAGTTGAGCTCGTCGATGGGCTCCGGCACGGAATTCATCTCCAGGCGCAGCTTGGAAGCCGCTTCATCCACCAGGTCGATGGCCT
>DFFY01000005.1:0-10957 GCA_002371115.1 Bacteroidales bacterium UBA3764 | reverse complement strand
CTCGTAGCGCTCCTTCAGGCCACGCAGAATGGCGATGCTTTCCGCCGGCGACGGCTCGTCCACCATCACCATCTGGAATCGGCGCTCCAGGGCTTTATCGGCCTCAAAATACTTCTGGTACTCGTCCAGGGTGGTGGAGCCGATGGTGCGGAGCTCGCCGCGGGCCAGGGCCGGCTTGAGGATGTTGGAGGCGTCCATGGCGCCGGAACTGCGGCCCGCGCCCACCAGCGTATGGATTTCGTCGATGAACAGGATAATTTCACCGGCGCTGTCCACCACTTCTTTTACCACGCCCTTCAGGCGCTCCTCGAACTCACCTTGATACTTCGCGCCCGCAATCAGGGCGCCCATGTCCAGGGAATAGACTTTCTTCGATTTCAGGTTTTCCGGCACCTGCCCGTTCACAATGTTCTGGGCGATGCCCTCGGAGATGGCGGTCTTGCCCACGCCGGGCTCGCCCACCAGGATGGGGTTGTTCTTGGTTCTGCGGGAAAGAATCTGCAGAACACGGCGGATTTCGTCGTCCCGGCCAATCACGGGGTCCAGTTTACCCTGGGCCGCACGCTCGTTCAGGTTGATGGCGAAACGCGCCAAAAAGCTGTTGTTGTTATTGTTGTCTGCCATAGTTCATTTCTCCTTTTGCCTGAACTATGGCAATCTCCGTTCCTTTCCCGCTTTCCTGCCATTTTGGCAGGTCTGGGACTATGCGACAAAGCCGCCTGCGGAAAGCAAGCGGCTATTTTTCTGTTATGGGCAGAGGAATTACTCTGCAGCTTCCGGGTTCTCCTGGGAGATGGGGAAGGCGGGGGCCTCGTCTGCGCCCTGTTCCGCCTGGTTCAGGATTTCCGTGCTGATGGCCTCGTTGGCGCCGGTGGCCGTGTTGCCGCGGCCCACGAACACGGTGATAACGGAAACAACCAGGATGAAGAACACGAGATACCAGGTGGCTTTTTCCAGGATGGTGGCCGTCTGGCGCACTCCCAAGGTCTGGTTGGCGGAAGTGAAGTTGGTTGCCAGGCCGCCGTCCTTGCCGTTTTGAAGGAGGACAACCACAATCAGGAGAATGGCCGCGATGATAATGAGAACGACCAAAACTGTAAACGCTGCGTTCATATAATTATACCTTTAATTATCCAATTTGTCGATAAGGGTTGCAAAGTAAGCACTTTTTTCCGGGATTTCCAAAATCAGACGGGAATAAATGCGCCGTGCCTCCTCCGTCCGGCCCTGTTCCTGGAAGATACGGGCCAGGGTTTCCGTGGCGAAGCGGTCTGCCATCTGGGCGCCGGCATCGTCCTCTCCGGTGGTCTCCTGGCGCGTTTTTGCAGCAAAACGGGAAAAGACATTGTCGCCGCTCTGGCGCACGTTGTCGTACTGGGCCTGCGAAAAATAGTCGCCACCGACGGCCCGCACCTGGTGTTCCTGCACTTCTTCCGGGGCCGACGGCTCCATGTAGGAAGCCAGCAGCGCGCTCAGGTCCTTGTCCGAGCAGTCCGCCTGACGGCCCTGACGGAGCAGGACGGCCACCTTGCCGCGGTCCGGGACAAACAGTGCCTCCGCCGCATACTGGTCCTCGCCCCAGTCTTCCCCCATGAGGGCCATGCGCCGGCACAGTTCCACACGGGCGGCGCCGTACCAAGGGTACAGATTCACCACGCCCGCCAGTTCATCCAGCGTGAGCGTATGGATGTTGATATAAGAGGAACCTACCATTGTGCTACCGTTGCATTAAAGATGTCTTCTACAATTTTTTCCACGATGGTTTCACAGAGGGTGCCTTCCACCGAGTCCAGCGTAAGGGTGGCATCAAAGTCTTCATAGGCACTGAACGACTTGTTCTCCACGTTGTCCTCCGGATATTTTTTGTTGGTGAAATTCACCTTTACCGTGACGGTTAGGCGGCTCTGGGAAGCCATCTCGTCCGCCGTGACGGCCGTTGCCTTTACATCATAGCCCGTTACCTCGCACACCAGCTCCAGGTCTCCGTCCGCGTCCACCTGCTCCAGGCTGGTAAGTTTGCGGAACTTGTCCTGCAGCGCCTCCGTAAGCTGGTTGGACAGCGACGGATTCACGCGCAGGGCCTTGTACTCCACATAGGGAATGGTAATGCTCTTTACGTCCGGCTGGATGGAGGTGCCGGAGAAGGAATAGATGCCACAGGCCGACAGCAGACAGCCGGTCAGGACCGCAACTATGAGGGCCTTAGGTTTCATTTCTTGCGGTATTCTGCGGGCAGTTTGCGGTACAGGGTGCGCTCGCTCATGCCCAGTTCCTCGGCGGCCTTCTTGCGGTTGCCATGGTATTTTTCCAACGCCTGGCGGATGAGGTCCTCCTCGTTGCGCCGTACGCTCAGACTTTCCTCATGTGAGGGGGTCTCCACATGCACAAAATGCTGTTGTTCAGGTTCTTCCTCCTGTCCTTGCCACTCGGCTTCCTCCTGCGCCGGCGCCACATGCGCGGGCAGTTCCCGGCGGTCCAGACGGGCCTTCAGGGAGTCCACCTCCTGCTTGAGGTCGAAGATGGCCTTGAAAATGGCTTGGCGCTCATCCGAATTGAAGGCCGGGGACGGCTGCGGGCCGTCATACAGCGCAGGCAGGGGCTCCCCTTCCTCGCGAGGCATGAACGGCGCCAGATCCTGTGCGCTCAGTTCGATGCGCTGCAGGGTGGGTGTCACCTTCACGGACACCTGGGCCGTGAGCGACTGCGTAAAGCCCTGCAACTGACGGATATTGCCAGGCCAGCGGTATCCTTCCAGGAGGCGGATAGCGTCCGGCCGGAGGGAAATCTTGCACATGCCGTTCACTTCCGAGAAATCCGAAGTGAACTTGCGGAACAGCAGATAAATGTCCGATTTACGGTCCCTGAGGGCCGGAATACGGATTTGGGCGGCACTGAGCCTGAAGTAAAGGTCCTCGCGGAACTTGCCGCGCCGGACTGCCTCGTACAGATGCACGTTGGTGGCTGCGACAATGCGCACGTCCGTATGTTCCACCTTGTTGGAACCCACCTTCCTGTATTCGCCGCTTTGCAGCACACGCAGCAGCAGCGCCTGCGACTCCAGCGGCAGTTCCGCAATCTCGTCCAGGAACAGGGTGCCGCCGTCGGCCTCCTCAAAATAGCCTTTGCGGGTGTCCGAGGCGCCCGTAAACGAGCCTTTTACATGGCCGAACAGTTCCGAATTCACCAATTCCCGGGGCAGCGCACCGCAGTTGACGGCGAAGAAAGAACCCTGCCGGCGAGTGCTGTACTGATGGATGATGCGCGCAACGCTCTCCTTTCCTACGCCGCTTTCTCCCTGAATGAGAACGCTCAAACCCGTAGGAGCAAACTTCACGGCCGTTTCCAGCGCATCGTTGAGCGCAGGATCATTGCCGATAATGTCATATTTGTTTTTTAACGCCTGTAAATCCATACTTCTGCAAAGATACTTAAAATTTCAATAAAAATGCGTATATTTGTCCTCTAGCATCATGCTAATATAATTTTGTCCTATATGAAAAAAGTACTTAAAAACCTTGCAGTTGCTACCCTGGCTGTCGCTGCCGTAGCCTGCGCCTCACCAGAGAAAATGGCCAAAATGGCCGAGAATGTCACCGTGGAATGCGTTCCGCCGGTGCTGGAAGTTGTAAACGGCACCATCGACGCTACCGTATCCGTTACCTATCCCAAGGGGTATTTCAATCCCAAGGTCATCCTGGACGTAACCCCTGTCATTGTCTATGAAGGCGGCGAAGCAGCCATGAAACCCTTCAAATACCAGGGCGAGCAAGTCCGCGACAACTACAGAGTGGTGTCCAAGGACGGACAGAAAGTGACCGAAAAAGTGCACTTTGACTATGTGCCCGGCATGGAGAAATGCTACCTGGAGCTCCGCGGAAAAGTATCCGCCAACGGCAAGAGCGTCAACCTCCCCGTCAAGAAAGTGGCGGACGGCGCCAACACCACCTACATGCTGGTGAAGAAGAGCGGCAACGTGGCTTTCAAGGCCGACAACTACCAGGAGGTCATCTCCAGCACCACCGAGGGCCAGATCAAGTACCTGGTAAACAGCTCGGAAGTGCGCGGCTCTGAACTCAAGGGCGCTTCCGTGAAGGAATTCCTGGCCCGCCTGGACGAGATTTCCGCCAACGAGCGCACCAAGGTGACCAGCACCGAGATTGTGGCCTACGCTTCCCCGGAAGGCGACATCAACAAGAACGAGAAGCTGTCCGACAACCGTTCGGAGAGCGCCAACAAGGCCTGGAAGAAGGTGACCAAGGGCCACGAAGCCACCACCCCCTCCGTTCGCAGCGTGGGTGAAGACTGGGAAGGTTTCCAGCAGCTGGTAGCCCAGAGCAACCTGGAAGACAAAGACCTCATTCTCCGCGTCCTCTCCATGTACAGCGACCCTGCTGTGCGTGAGAACGAAATCCGCAACATGTCCCAGGTGTACACCGCCCTGAAGGGAGAAGTGCTGCCGGAACTGCGCCGCGCCCGCCTCATCGCCAATGTGGAATTCAAGAACTACAGCAACGCTGAGCTCCTGGACCTGCTGGAGAACAACGCCAATCTGCTGGACGAGGAAGCCCTCCTGAGAGTGGCCTCCCTGGTTCGTGAGCCTGCCCAGAAGGAAGAAATCTACAAGCGCGCCATCAGCCGCTTCGGCAGCGTCCGCGGTATGTACAACCTGGCCGCCCTGTACCTGGTTCAGGGTGAAGACGCCAAGGCGGAAGCCGGTCTCGCAGAACTGGATGCCAAAGATCCGGACGTCATCAATGCCAAAGGTGTGATTGCCCTCCACAAAGAGGATTACAAAGCGGCGGAAAACGCCTTCCGCACCGCCGGCACGGAAGAAGCCAAGGCCAACCTGGGCATTGTCCTCATCCTCACCGGCCGCTATGACGAAGCCGCCCAGGCACTCAAGGACGTGAAGGGCTGCTGCCACAACACCACCCTGGCCTACATCCTCACGGACCAGCTGGATAAAGCCACCGCCAACATCCACTGCAAGGATCCCAAGGTGTTTTACCTCAAGGCCATCATTGCCGCCCGTCAGGGTGATGCAGACGGCGTGAAGTCCAACCTGGCAGTCGCCTTCAAGAACAATGCTTTGAAGGAGCGTGCCGCCCGCGACATCGAGTTCGCCGGTTACGAGTTTTAATTAATGACCGCGAAAACCGGTCTCATTCTGGACATCATCTTCGGCGCCTTGCTGCTGCCGGGGATGATGTTCCTTTTCCCGGTTGCCGAGTGGCTCCAGTGGCACCCGGGGTATGTGCTGTCGTACGCCATCTGGCTGTACGCCGTGTGGCTGCTGTGCCGCCGTTTCCTGGGGCCGCAACTGAATTTGGGATGGCGGGGAGTCATCAATGCGGGCACCGTCCTGTTTCTTCTGGTTTCCGTCACCTTCCTGATGACCCTCACGCAGGTGGACTTTCCGGAAACCGCGACGGACGGGGTCACGCTGGCCCTGCACCAGCGGGCCATGTGGATTCTGCTCATCGCCGTGCTATCCTATGGACTGCCCACCGGTCTTCTGCAGGCCCAAATAAAAGATTTGCAGGAAGCCAAAGAAGTGGAAAAGGCCGTGGACAACGCCCGCGAAGCATTGGAGAGCCGGCGTGCGGAAGCGGAAACCGGCGAGGAAATCCAGGTGAAAGCGGGATACAAGACCCAGCACATCCCGGTATCGGCCATTCAATATATTGAAGGACGCAACAACTACGCCTGTTTTCATCTGGACCACCGGGAGGACATTGTGTCCAAGATTCCGCTGAAGGACGTACTGCCCCTGCTGCCGGAGGGAGCCTTCGTGCGCATCCACCGCTCCTATATAGTCCCGCTGTGGCGCATAGAAAAGCGCTCTACGGTGGCGGTCAAGCTCATGGGGCTGGAGGAGCCGCTGCCGGTGGGCCGTGCCTATAAAGACAGTTTAAAGAACAATGGCTAAAGATTTTTACGCGACCCGGTCCACCGCCTGGTGGAAGGTGGCTATCGCCATGATTGGCAGTTGCCTGTCTGGCGTCACGTTCGTGTCGGTTCCGGGCATGGTAGGCAACATCGGCTTTGGTTACCTGCAAATGTGCGTGGGCTTTTTCCTGGGCTACCTGGTGATTGCCTTCGTGCTCACGCCGCTGTATTTCCGCCTCAATGTAGTTTCCGTATATCAGTACCTGGAACAGCGCTTCGGGACGGCTTCCCACAAGACGGGTGCGTGGTTTTTCTTCATCTCCAAAATCCTCGGAGCGGCCGTGCGCCTGTTCCTGATGATTGCCACCCTGCAGCTGCTGCTGGCCGGTCCGGCGGGCATTCCCTTCTGGGTGACGGTGCTTGCGGTGATGCTGCTGGAATGGCTGTACACCGTACGCGGCGGCGTAAAAGCGGTCATCGGCCTGGACATTGTGAAAACGCTGTCCATGCTGGTGGCGGTCATCCTTTGCCTGGTGCTTATCGCCCGGGAGGTAGGCCGGCCGGACACTTCGCTCATGCGGGTGTTCTATTTTGACGACGTGAACCATCCGCAGTATTTCTGGAAACAGCTCCTGGGGGGCCTGTTCACCGTAGTGGCCATGACAGGCATGGACCAGGACATGATGCAGCGCACCCTGGCCTGCAAGAGCGTGAGGGACTCGCAGAAGAACCTCATCGTAAGCGTGCTCCTGCAAATTGTCACCATCACCCTGTTCCTATTCCTGGGGGTATATCTGTATCAGTTCGCGTCCCTGCACGGCCTACCGGCCAAAGGCGACACCCTGTTCCCAACGGTGGCCTGGAGCGGTCTGCTGCCGGCTTCCGGGCTGGTGGCCACGTCGTTTGTGGTGGGGCTGGTGATGGCGGGCTTTCCGGCTGGCGGAAGTGCGTTGACCTCCTTAACTACGTCGTTTACCATCGACATTCTGGGTGGGAAAGACCGTCACCGCAGCTGGATTCACACGGGAATGGCCGTTCTCATGACAGTCTGCATCCTGGTGTTCAACGCCCTCAACAGCACCTCCGTAATAGACGCCGTGTACCGCCTGGCCAGCTATACCTATGGACCCATCCTGGGCCTGTTCACCTTCGGCCTGTGCTGCAAGGCGCCGGTGCGGGACGCATGGGTTCCCCTTGTGGCCGTACTTTCTCCCCTGCTGTGCCTGGTGCTGGACCTGAACTCCGTGCGCTGGCTGGGCGGCTACCACTTTAGCTATGAGCTGCTGTTGATCAATGCAGCCTTCACCATTATGGGCCTTTGCTGCCTAATCCGCAAAAAATAACGGACATGAAAAAATTTACCTTCTCCCTTCTTCTGCTTGCCCTCTGCGCATGCCTGTACGCACAGGACATCCCGCTCCGGGCCAAGGATTTTCCGAAAAAGGAAACCTTGCTGCAAGATTTCCACGAGCGCCTGTACCGCGTAGGCATGAACATGGACCCGTATGAGTATCTCCCAGGACCGCAAACACCTGCGCCCAAGGGATATAAGCCTTTCTATATCAGCCATTACGGGCGCCACGGCACCCGCAGCAACTGGGCCGAAAAGGACTATGCGGAAATCCAGGCCAAGTACCAGCGGGCCGCCGAAGCCGGCCTGCTCACGGAAGAGGGCCTGCGCACCAAAGAGACCATCGACCGGCTCATTGCCCTGCACGACAACATGGACGGGCGCCTGACTCCGCTCGGGGTTCAGGAGCACCGCCAAATAGCCGGACGCATGTACAGTCACTACGCGCGCGTATTTAAAAAGGGAAGCAAAAAAGTGACGGCCCGCTCCAGCATCGTGCCCCGCGTGCTGGTGAGCATGACGGCTTTCACCGGGGAGCTGCTGAGCCGGCAGGGCGACCTGGAGATAAGCTGGGACACCGGCGAGGAACTCATGAAAATTCTGAGCACCGACTCCCCGAAGCCCGTCACCAAAGAGGTGAAGGCCCTCCTTCGCCAACGCCGGAAAGCGCACACCCCCGACACACTGGATTTCCAGCGCCGCATATTCCTGCGCACAGACCCTTCCGTAACCGGCAGCACCAAGGACTTCATGCAGCAAACCTTTGACATGGCGCTGGGCTGTGCCGCCTTCGAGCTTGGCGACCACCTGTTCCGCCTGTTCACGGACGACGACCTCTTGGCGTACAATCAGATTCACGTGCTCAGCTTCTACCTGCGCCAATGCAACTCCATAGAATACGGAGACGACCGCATGCCTTCGGTGGATCCCCTCATTGTAGATATCATTGAACGGGCCGATGCCGCCATCGCCACCGGAGAAACGGCCGCCGACCTCCGTTTCGGCCACGACTATCACCTGCTGGCCCTGGGTTCCCGCCTGGGACTGAAAGGCATCGCCGAGCGCATGACCACCAAAGAGTGCCTGTACTGGCCCGGCTGGCGCTACACGCCTTTTGCCGCCAACATCCAGCTCATCTTCTACAAAAACAAGAAAGGGGACGTGCTGGTGAAACCGCTGCTGAACGAGTGTGAAACGCCCATCCTGGAACTGGAAGGCGGCCCGTACTACTCCTGGGAGGCCGTGAAAGCCTGGCTCTACGCCCACTGGCCCAAGCCCTCGGAGATGGAATCCGTGAACGACCTGTCATTATAATCGAGTTGAAGGAAATTGTCATGCGTAAGATAAATCAACTTTGGCTGTTATCGGCCATCCTTATCCTCTGGGGCGGCATGGTGGCCTCCGCCCAACAACCGTATTTTACCGTGGACCAGATGCCGGACCTCATCCAGTGCCTTCCGGCGCCGCCGGCTATGGACTCGCCTGCGTTCCAATACGATAAGCAGCGCTACAAATGGGGCAAGCAGCAGCGGAAAAACGCGGAAAGGGCCGCCATGGCCATTCAGGACGCCGGCTGGACCGACGAGGCCCTCATGGCTATCCTGGAGGTTCCCTTCGGGATGCCCCTGTCGGCAGAAGCCACACCGGCCATCTGGAATGTGGCGGTGCGCAGCCTTGCCACGGTAAGCCCCATGCGGGTTGCGCCCAAGGCCCATTATCACCGGATTCGTCCCTTTGAGTATTTCAAGGAGCGTACGCTTACCGGCGAAGACGATGAGCTCCGCGGGGAGGGCAGTTATCCTTCCGGCCATACGCTCCGCGCGTGGCTGTCGGCACTGGTATTGGCTGCCGTGAATCCGGACGCAGCAGAAGCCATCTACGCCCGCGCCTGGGAGTGCGGCGAAAGCCGTGTCATCGCCGGCTGCCATTGGCAGAGCGACGTGGATATCACCCGAGCAGGGGCCGCCATCGGCTTTTCCACCCTGCAGACCAGCCCGGAATTCCAGGCCGACCTGGCTGCGGCCCGGGAGGAGTTCCAGCGCCTTTCTATCGGCAGGGATTACTTTGTGTCCGTGACGGATGTTGTGCCGGACGTCATTCTGGAAATCCGCTATTTTGGAACGTATAACTTTGTGGGTGAGCGCATTGACGGCTACAAGGCCCCTACAGCGCTGCTCACCAGGGAGGCTGCGGAGGCCTTGAAGGCGGTCAGTGACGACGTAAAGGCGCAGGGATATCGGCTCAAAATTTACGACGCCTACCGTCCGCAGTGCGGCGTGGACCATTTTGTCCGCTGGGCCGCCAGTCTTCCCGACACCCGCATGAAACCGTACTTCTATCCGGATCTGGACAAGGGCGTGCTCTTCGACCAGGAGTACATCATGGCCAAAAGCGGCCACACACGCGGCTCCACGGTGGATTTGACGCTGTTTGACATGCGCACGGAGAAGGAAGTGGACATGGGCGGCACCTTTGACTGGTTCGGCCCGGAAAGCCATCCGGACTTCTGCGGCAACCCGGAAAGCGGGGAATACACCGGAGACAATGCCAAGAGTCCCGCGGGCCGCAGCATTACCCCGGAACAGTTTGCCAACCGGATGATACTCCGCGCCGCCATGCTCCGCCACGGCTTCAAGCCCCTGGACACCGAGTGGTGGCACTTCACCTTAAGCGACGAGCCCTTCACAGACCGCTACTTCAACTTCCCGGTGGAATAAACCAGGGCAACCTTGGCCCGGAGTTCCTTATTTAAAGTTCCTGTCCCGCAACAAGCTGTACACGGCCATTGAGGCGGTGGGGCGATTTAATCCCCCAGCCCCCCCCTGGGTCGGCCTTCGGCCTTCATCTTTGTAAGCTACTGATTTTCAGGCGCTTTACAAAGTCTTGTTTTTTGTATTCCCCAAATATGGTCGCATTTGGTCACTTTTTTTCCTGACCAAAGAACCGGGAGACCGAATTGGAATTTAGCACATATTCACAGTGCGGTTAGTTGGAAATTTTTTGACCACCTAACCGCAAAAACGGGCTTTTTTGCGGTTAGCTGGTAAAATTCCGACCAGCTAACCGCACCCCAGCCCAATTCTGATTTATCTAACTCTCAAAGTTACATTATTCTTAAGACCCTCTAGAACCAGATAGATTTTTCGGTCAGTTTTGGTTGTTCTGCCGCTTTCAAAAAAGCAGGCAAGTTACTGACGGAACTTCAGGAACACCCCAGAACTGGGACAGGAAAGCCTGAGCCCCTCTCCGGAGGCAGAGCGGGCCAATGGTCCAGGCGCATCTCCCAGAAGCATAGATTGGTATATGAAATAGAAGAGACTATCGTAAAAGTGGATGTCCTGTCCGCATACGGACACTACGAAGACAAATAGTCTCTCCATTTTGGACAGACAAGGGCCGTTAGATTCGGTCACCTTTTCCGAGTATCTTCGTATCCGAAGGTCATTTTCATCCTTGATGCATTAAAAAAATAATCAAAAAACTACGGCTGTTTCAAAAATTAGCCGTATATTTGTCGTGAATTATGTGCCTATGACAAAGTTTTATCAAGACATTTCTGCAAGCGGAGGAACGATACGGACCCATGAGCTACGTGAGCCCCGGGCTTACTATGGGATCAACAAAGGTATCAAATCCGGTGATGTCATTAGGATCAAGAATGGTGTTTATATGCTTCCGGAAGAACTGGCGAACACGATGGTCGATGTTGAAAGAATC
>DFFY01000067.1:6118-15219 GCA_002371115.1 Bacteroidales bacterium UBA3764 | reverse complement strand
TCTGGTTCTGCATCGTCACGCGCGAGTAGAAGAACATCGACAGGGCCATCAAGAGGGCGAACAGGGAGATGTGGTCCATGCCCAGGATGCTGGTGCTCCAGTGGATGACATCGTCATAGGCGCTCAGGTCCTCCGCCCAAAGGAAGTGCTGCTGACGCAGTTGGATGGAGGCCGGGAAGAAGCGGAACATGGCCCAGAGGATAGGCATCTGCAGGAGCATGGGCAGGCAGCCGCCCATGGGCGACACACCGGCCTTGCGATACAGGTCCATGGTCTCCTGCTGCTTTTTCATCGCGTCTTCCTGCTTGGGGTACTTGGCGTTGATCTTCTCCATGTAGGGCTTCAGGGCCTGCATTTTGGCGCTGGAAGAGTAGCTCTTATAGGCGAACGGGAGCACCACAATCTTGATGAAAATGGTCATCAGGAGGATGATGATGCCGTAGCTGGAGATAAACTTGCTCAGCCAGTCGAACAGCGGAATAATCACGTATTTAGTAAATACGCCGATAATCTTACCACCCAGCGGGATCACCTTCTCATAGGCATGTCCGTAGGCCTTCAGGCCCTTATAGTCATTGGGGCCGAAGTAGAACTCGAAGGGAAGGTCTATGCGCTCCGCACCAGGCGTGATGTCCGCCCGCATAAGGGCGCGGCAGTGCATGAGGTCCTCCCCCGTTTTGGGCAGGAAGTCCACGTTGAATTCCCCGTAGCTGAAGTTCCCCGGCGCACGCATGATGGCACTGAAGAACTGCTGCTGGAAGGCAAACCACTCAATATTATTGTTGAAACGTTTGTCTCCGTGACGACCGTTGCCAATACTGGCCGGCTTGTTGTCGTCCGGGAAATAATAGTTGAGGCGGGAGTACTGGGTCTCGTTCTTGTAGCCCTTCTCCATGCGCGGGATAATGGCGTCGAAGTCCACGTCCACGCTGCCCACATTGCGGGGAATCAGATGCCCCATGCCCACCAGGGACAGGGTCTCATTCACCGAGTAGGAGTCCTTGACCAAGGTGTACTTTTGCTCAATGTAGCCACCGTTGGCAAAAGGAAGGCGCATGACCACCGTGCTGTCCGTAGAGGCCTCTGCAACATACTCGAAGGTAAATTTACGCGTATCCACAGCGGTAGGAGCATACACCACGTAACCAAGTTGGGACTTCTCCCCTTGCAGCAGGTAAAGCGGTTCCTTGCTGTAGGTGAGGTAATCCTTCACCATCACGGAGTACGGCTGGGCGCCGCGGGTGGTGAACACTACCTCCAACTTGTTGTTCTCCAGTTTGATAAGCTGTCCCTCCGCACGGGCGGCGGCATTCAGCGAAGAGTCTGAATACACGGGAGCAACGGCAGCCTGCGGGGCCGCGGCTGCCTCATCCGCCGCAGCAGCGGCTTCCGGATGCTCCGCCCGCCAGATACTGTCCTGCTGCCACTGCGCATACGCCTCTGCGGCGGCAATGGAATCCAGTTGGGCCTGGTACGCTTTCTGTTTGGAAACCTGGCGGCTCTGGTACCCGAAGAACCCCATCATGATGAGGAAAATCAGGACAAAGCCAATTATTGAATTCTTGTCCATACGCTTACTCCTGCTCCTCCTGTTCCTTCGCACGGATCTGTGCCTTCAACGCCTCCAACTTGGCTTTGGCAGCGTCAATCCGCTCCTGCATCTGGGCTTTAAGTTTCTCCGCACCCTTGGACAGGCCAAAGAAACCGATATTGTTCTCATACGTCTGGATTTCCTGCTGCAGATGTGCGAACTGCTCCTTAAGACGGTCTGTCTCCGAGAGAGGCCTGCGGTTGTTGTTGCCGCCTTCCCTGCGTCCTGCCTCTCTGCGGCCACGCTGGCCAAAACCGGGGAATTTCTCCTCCATGGCCTCACGGTAGGCGGCCTGGATGGCATCTTTTTCCTTAAAAGGAACAAAGCCGATGGCTTTCCAGCGTTCCTCGAAGGCCTTGCGGGCCTCCGCATCCTTCTCTACATCCGGCTGATAGGCCTGGATTTCTGCAATAAGCGCCTTCTTGGCAGCCAGGTTGCCGCCCAGGTTGTCCGGTCCGGCGGGACGGTTGTCACGGGCGGTGAAGAAAGCGTCGCAGGCTGCGCGGAAACGCTTCCAGATTTGCTCGCTCTTCTTACGGGGCACGGCGCCAATCTCCTTCCACTGCTTTTGCAGTTCGATGAGACGGTCACTGGTAGCCTTCCACTCGGTGCTGTCCTTCAGGGATTCGGCCTCCTCGATGATGGCCATCTTCCTGGCCAGGTTCTCGTTCATGGAATCCTTGAACTCCGAGAACGAGGCGCGCTTGCGCTCGAAAAACTTGTCACAGGCGGCACGGAAACGCTCATATATCTTCTGGTTTTCCTTACGGGTAGCAAAGCCGATACTCCGCCATTCGGCCTGAATCTTCTCAATTTCCTTACTTAAAGCATTCCATTCACTTGACGATGTAATATCCTGTGATGCAATAGCTTCCACTTTCTCACAAAGAGCCTCTTTCTTGACAAGGTTCTCCGCCTGCTGGGCCTTGAGCCCTTCGAAGTGGGCCTGGTAACGCTTGTTGATGATGGAGGTGGCGGCACGGAAACGCTCCCAGATTTCCTCACGGAATTCCTTGGCCACAGGGCCCAGGTCTTTCCACTGCTCGTGCAGTTTCTGGAGCTCCTTGAAGGCCTCCACTACATCCTCCTCCTGGGCCAGCGCTTCCGCCGATTCACAATAGGCGGTTTTGGCTTCCAGGTTTTTCTTGAAATCCAGGTCCCGCAACTCCCGGTTGATATCCACCAGGTCATAAAACTTGGTTACGTAGAGCTGATAGGTATCGTTCACGTCGCGGAAGTTCTGCTGCGGCACCGGGCCGGTCTCCCGCCAGCGGTTCTGGATATCGCGGAAATGCGGGAAGGCATCCTTCATTTCACCGGGTTCCTCCACCAGCACCTTGAGTTCCTCGATAATGGCCTGCTTCTTGGCCAGGTTCTCTTCACGCTCGGCATCCAGCTGCTTGTTATATTCTGCCCTTTCCTTCTTATAGGCCACATAAAGCGCCTTGAAACCGGCTTCGATGGCGGTAAAAGGGCTCACAGGACCGCTCTGCAGCGGAACGGTGGATTCTTCCACGGGCGTGTTTTCATCCGGCTCTTCCACGGTGGCGTCTTCGCCGGCTTCCGCCTTATCCTTGGAAAGGCGTTTATAGAAGGCACTTTTGATGGCATCGGCCTCCTTGGACCGCTTCATGCGGTCTTCACTTTCTGTCAGTTGCTGGAACAGCTCCGTAAGCTCTGCCAGATTTTTCTCTGCGTAGTTTACCACTACAGGCGTTTCCTGCTCCACCACGGGGGCTTCCTGTTCCACTTTTGCTACATCTGCGGGTTCTTCCGTTGCCACAGGCTTAATTTCTTCACTCATGAGTATAAACGTTTAATATTAACTTACAAATGTAATGATAATCCATCACTTTTCCAACATGCCCGGGCGACGCTCCCGCGTACGCGCAAGGGCTTGCTCGTCCTGCCAGGCCTGAATGAGTTTGGGATTCCCGCTCAGAAGCACGTCAGGCACCTTCCAGCCGTTGAATTCTGCCGGCCGCGTATATACCGGCGGCGACACCAGGCCGTCCTGGAAAGAGTCGCTTAAAGCCGATGTCTCGTCGGTGAGCACGCCGGGCAGCAGGCGGATGATGCTGTCCGCCAGCAGGGCGGCCGGAATCTCTCCCCCGCTCACCACGAAGTCGCCCACGGAGATTTCGCGGGTGACCAGGTGCGTGCGGATGCGCTCGTCGATGCCCTTGTAATGGCCGCACAGGATGATGAGGTTGCCCTTCAGTGAAAGCTCGTTGGCGATGCCCTGTGTGAGGATTTCACCGTCCGGGGCCATGTAGATGACTTCGTCATAGTCCCGCTCCGCCTTGAGGTCCCTGATACAGTTGAACACCGGTTCCACCATCATCACCATGCCGGCATCCCCGCCGTAGGAATAGTCGTCCACGGTCTGGCGGCTGCCCAGACCATATTTGCGCAGGTCGTGGATATGGATTTCTGCCAGGCCTTTCTTGACGGCCCGGGCAGGAATGGAATGGCTCAGCGGGCTTTCCAGCAGCTCCGGGACCACGCTTATAATGTCAATTCTTAGCATATTTACAAACTTTACCCTGCAAAATTACAAAAATTTCGCAAGCTACAGATGCAATAAAGGGCTTACATCACTGCAAGCCCTTTACTTGGTTAGTTAGTAGTGTATTCTTACCTTAAAAAGAAGAAGGTTAATTAGTTGGTTAGAAGATGCGTTGATCGCCTGCAACAGGGGGTATTCATCCTCTTTTGCTGATGCAAAGTTAAACAAAGTTTTTTTAACTGCAAAATTTTTTAAACTTTTCTTTGATAAATAAATTTTTTTAAAAACTAAAACGCAACTTCACCATAAAATTACAAGGGGCCTGCGGATAAACCCCAATTCCCGATTCTATGCGGTCAGAAGCAGGATTGTAACTCTCCCAGCGCCAGCCGGCAGCGTAGTACATACGGTTCAGTAAATTATTGACATAGAGCGACAAATCGATGAATCCGAAGGGAACTTTGAACTGGTGTCCGGCCTGCAGGTTGGCGGTCCAATAGGCAGGGACGGCCATCTCTTCCCGCATGGAATTGTCTATATACTGTTTCCCTATATACTTGGCGTCCAAAGAGATACGCCCTCCCTTCCAAGGAAGGAAACTGGCGCGTGCCATGGCTATCACCGACGGAGACATGAGCATGGTGGTCCGTCCGTACCGCACCTCATGCAAGGCCGAATAATCGGCATAAGGGACATAAGAGGTATAGTCGGCAATCTGATTCATGGAGAGGGTTGCGTTGCCGTCCACCCGAAGCCAGGAAAGCGGTTCCCAGGCCGCACAAAGCTCGATACCCCGTCGCCAGGAACGCGGTACGTTCTCCTTGATGGCATAGCCGGAAGACGAGAGCCGGCCCGTCTCCAAGAGCATGTCCCAATACTCCATAAGATAAATATTGGCCGATGCCTGGAAATGCCTGCCGCTATAGGCATACCCCAATTCCACATCCAGCATCTTCTCCGGTTCTATGGAAGTAGGGGCTCCTTTTACATTTTCTTTAATATCTCCCCTCCCAGGCTCACGGTGCCCCCAGGCCGCGGAACCATAGACCTTGTGCGCGTTCCAGGCAGCGGTGACACCGGCCCGCGGATTAAAGAAATTCCAGCGCTTGGCATAGTTCAGGCGGTCTTCCGGCACCGCGCCGTACTCCAGCCAGTCGTCATCGGCCCCGATGAGCGTGTAGCCGATGCCGCGATACTGAAGGTCTGCATAGGCCGTAAGCCAGCGGAGCGGATGGTATTCGGCCCTCACAAATACGCTCTGTTCCTGTTTCCGGCCGGTATTGCTGTACCAGTCCAGCGTGCCGTACGGGTAATCCGGCGCCTGCTTGGCCCAAAGCACTTCGCCCCAGTGGCCGCCGCGGTACCAGGACAGGTTCACGCCGCCGGTAACGTCCAGCACCTGCGAACGGTAGCGCAGGCTGCTGGCAGCCACCCACAGGTCGTTGTCCATCTTCTTCTGGTAAATCATGTCCGAGCGGCCGCTGAGCGGGAAACCGAAGCTCAGGAACTTGCGGTTCATTTTATAGTACTCGTCATAGCCGTCGCCCCGGGTATAATTCACCGTATTCACCCAGGTAAGATGCGCCCCGAACTGATGCGTATAGTTCAGCTGCAGGTGATGCTGGGCGTAATTGTCCGTCTGGTTGGGATAGTATTGCACATTCCCGTTATCGTCAATGTATTCCCCCGCTCCGTTGTAACGGCGGTCCTTGTAGTATTGCTCCAGGTCAATGCCATCCCAGGTAATGCCGCTCCGCTGGCCGCCCAGCAAATAGGTGAAACGCAAGGAGTTGGCCCCGCGCAGCCATCCAACAACGGCAAAGAGCGAGGTCGATTGTACAAAGGCGTTGCGGATGTAGCCATCGGTGAGCCCCACGTTCCATGCCAGGTCAAAATACAGCCCGCTGGGCAGTTTTCCGGACGATACAGCCGCAGACGTCATGAACGTACCGAAGGAGCCACCGCTGAGCTCCACGGTAGCGCTGGGCTCCGGGCGCACGAAGGCCGTGTTCATGTTGATGCTGGCCCCGAAGGCGCCGGGACCGCTGGCCGACGTTCCCAGACCACGTTGCACCTGCACGCCGGAAATGAGGCTGGTGAGCGCCGGGATGTTCACCCAGAACACCTCCTGCGACTCGGCATCGTTCAGGGTGATGCCGTTGAGCGTCACGTTGATCTGCGAGCCCTTGCTGCCCCGGATGGTCATGGCCGAATTGCCCAGCCCCGTACCGCCTTCGTTATAAGTTACCACGGAGGGCAGCAGATTCAGGGCCATGGGCAAGGAAGCGGATGGATTGCTCTGCCTAAGTTCCTCCTTCCCTACCATGTCATACGTTACGGGCGTTTCTTTGCCGGCGCGGGAGGCCGATACCACCACGGAGTCCAGACGTTCCTGCGCAGCGGCGCAGAAAGGCAGCACGCACAGTGCTGCAAAAAGCATTGTTTTTTTCATAATCCTTACGACGGTATGAACCGTATCAAGTTTTGTGGGTATTTTCTCAACCGGCCTTTAGGGCCGATACCCCATTATGTAATTATTTTTTACGCACCAGCTCCACCTGGTACAGGCGGGGCCAGTTTTTTCCAGTCAGGTAAATGCGGCCTTCCGCATCGCGCGCAATGCCGTTCAGTACATCCGTGTCGCGCCCGCGCAGTTTGGCAGGCAGCAGGCCGGTGCAGTCGATGGCGGCCTCCACCTTGCCGTCGGCAGGATTGATGATGACGATGGTGTCGGTGGTGTAAACGTTGGCCCATACCTTGCCGTCTATCCACTCCAGCTCGTTCAGGTAGCGGAGCGCACGGCCGTTCATGGTCACAGGCAAGCGTTTAACAAGCTTGAGGTCCTTGTCCAGGAAGTACAGGTTGGCGCTGCCGTCGCTGGCGATGAGCTGTTTGCCGTCCGTGGTGAGGCCCCAGCCTTCCCGCGGGTAGCGGAGCGTCTGCCGGTACGTGATGCTGGCGGCATCGTACTTAAAAGCCACCTTGTTGGTCCAGGTGAGGACGTACAGCACGCCGTCCAGGATCACGGAGCCCTCCCCGAAATACTTGCTGCTAAGTTTCTTCAGGTCCTTGGGCTCGCCGGTAGCCAGGTCCACCGTACGGATGGAACTTTCTCCATACTGGCCGGTGGTTTCCCACAGCGTTCCGTCATGGAAGAAAAGCCCCTGGGTATAGGCATCCGTGCGGTGCGGATACTCCTTCACCACTTTTACGCCGTACTGCTTCACCTGCGCCCGGGAACAGGCACCGGCGAGCAATACGGCCGTTATGAGGAGCCATCGTCTCATACTTTCTTGATTTTACGCACCGGGTCGCATGTAAGGCCGATTCCCAGTTTGTTCCAGATTTTGCGGTCCACCTCGCTGAGCATCACGGTGGAGTGCACCTGTGCCCCCTTGAGGTTGGGCAGCTGCTCCAAGGCCAGGCGGCAGTTCTCGTCCAGCCGGCCCATCATGGAGATGGCCACCAGGACCTCGTCCGTATGCAGGCGCGGGTTGTGTCCGTGCAGGTAATCCACCTTCAGCTTCTGGATGGGCTGAATCATGGTCTGCGGAATCAGTTTCACGTTATGGGCAATCCCGGCCAGGTGCTTGATGGCGTTGAGCAGCAAGGCGGCGCTGGGGCCCAGCAGCGGGCTGGTTTCTCCGGTGAGGATGGTGCCGTCTTCCAGTTCCATGGCAGCCGTAGCCTTCTGCGCCTTTTCCAGCCGCTCGCGGGCAGCCACTACGCATCGGCGGTCGCTCACGGTGAGCTTGGCCCGTTTCAGGAGCAACGACAGCTTGTTCACCTCGTTCTCCGTGCATTTGCCATCAGCCAGATTGCAAAGGCCGGCAAAGTAACGGCGGATGATTTCCTGTTCGGAGGCTTCGCGGCACACCTGGTCGTCGCTGATGCAGGAACCAATCATGTTCACGCCCATGTCCGTGGGCGATTTGTACGGCGCTTCCCCGTAAATGTCCTCGAAGAGGGCGTTCATGACCGGGAAAATCTCAATGTCCCGGTTGTAATTGACCGCCGTGACGCCATACGCATCCAGGTGGAACGGGTCGATCATGTTCACGTCCTCCAGGTCCGCCGTAGCCGCTTCATAGGCAATGTTCACGGGGTGCGTGAGCGAGAGGCTCCACACCGGGAAAGTCTCGAACTTGGCGTAGCCGGCCTTGACGCCGCGCTTGTTCTCCTGGTACAGCTGGCTCAGGCAAACGGCCATTTTGCCGCTGCCGGGACCGGGGGCTGTCACCACTACCAGCGGGCGCGTGGTTTGAACGAAGTCGTTCCGGCCAAAGCCCTCGTCCGAGTCTATCAGCGAAACGTTGTTGGGATAGCCCTCGATGGTATAATGGTAATAGACCTTGATGTCCATGTTCTCCAGGCGCTTGCGGTAGGCTTCCGCACTCGCCTGCCCGTTGAAATGCGTGATGACCACGCTGTTCACGCTGAAGCCGCGGGCCATGAATTCGTCCCTCAGGCGCAGGACATCCATGTCGTAGGTGATGCCCAGATCGGCCCGCATCTTGTTTTTCTCGATATCTACGGCACTGATGACGATGATCATTTCCAGCTCATCCTTGAGCTGCATGAGCATCTGTAGCTTGGAGTCCGGCTCAAAACCCGGGAGCACGCGGCTGGCATGGTAGTCGTCGAACAGTTTACCGCCGAACTCCATGTACAATTTGTCACCGAACGCAGCAATACGCTGTTTGATGTGCTCCGATTGGATTTTTAAATACTTTGCGTTGTCGAACCCGTATTTCATAGTGCTTAGAGAATTTTGTTAAATACGGGACACAAAAGTACGGATTTTTTTGCGGTTTTGCAAGTTGGCCGCCATTACCGGTCCAAAAAAAAAGCAGGGTATAAGCAAAAAAGCGTTATTTGCTTATACCCTGCCTGTGTCATGTACCCCTATGGGCACCTCGGAGATTACAGCCGCTCCTTGATGGCCTTGGTGGCATCCTCGTAGCCGGGCTTCTCCAGCAGGGCGAACATGTTCTTCTTGTA
>DFFY01000067.1:0-6023 GCA_002371115.1 Bacteroidales bacterium UBA3764 | reverse complement strand
GGTTGAACGGATTCACGCCCAGGGTGTAGGCGCTGATGCCGCAGGCAAACTCGAAGAAGTACAGGAGCTCACCCAGCCGCTTGGCGTCCAGGGTCTCGATGGACACTTCAATCTGGGGAACGCCGCCGTCGATATGGGCCAGGCGCGTGCCCAGTTCCGCCATGTGGTTGCAGTGCTCCACGTGCTTGCCGGAGAGGTAGTTGAGCTGGTCCAGGTTCTGGCTGTCCGACTCAATGACCACGCTGCGGCGGGCATTGTCCACGTGCAGGACGGTCTCGAACATGATGCGGGTACCTTCCTGGATGAACTGGCCCATGGAGTGAAGGTCGGCCGTATTGTTTACGCTGGCAGGGAAAATGCCGGTGCCGTCCTTGCCCTCGGACTCACCGTAGAGCTGCTTCCACCATTCGGACACGTAGGTGAGCTTGGGATTGTAGTTCACCAGGATTTCCGTGCTCTTGCCGCACTCCTTGAACAGGAGGTTGCGCATGGCGGCATAAACCACGGCCGGGTTGGTGGCTTCCTTGATGGAAAGGGCGCGTTCCGCTTTCTTGGCACCGTCCACCAGGTCGTTGATGTTAAAACCGGCGACTGCGATGGGCAGGAGGCCCACCGGGGTGAGGACGCTGAATCGGCCACCCACATTGTCCGGAACAATGAAGGTCTTGTAGCCTTCCTGGCGGGAGAGCACCTTGAGGGCGCCGCGCTCCGCATCCGTAATGGCGACGATGCGCTCGGAAGCATCCTTCTTTCCGTAAATGCTCTCAATGTACTGCTTCACCACGCGGAAAGCCACGGCGGGCTCAGTGGTGGTGCCGCTCTTGGAAATGACGATGCAGGCCACGTTGCGTTCTTTGGCAAGGTCCATCAGTTCCGCCAGGTATTCTTCCGACAGGTTGTTGCCGGCGAACACCACTTCCGGTGCATCCTTGTGCTTGAGCTGCTTGGCGAAGCTGTGGCTCAGGGCTTCGATAACGGCCTTGGCGCCCAGGTAGCTGCCGCCGATGCCGATGGCAATCACCAGGTTCACACCCTTCTTGCTCCAGCTTTCGCGGATGGCGTCCATGTCGTTGATGAGGCCGTCCGTAATCTCGGAGGGAAGGTGTTTCCAGCCCAGGAAGTCGTTTCCGGCGCCTTTTTCACTTTCCAGCACATCGAATGCCTCCAGGGCCTTCTGTACATACGCGTTGAATTGTTCCTCCTTCACAAAGGATTCGCAACCTTTCACATCTACTTTTACCATATATTATTTGCTTTAGTTGTTTCTATCCTACAAATATAACTTTCTTTTTTTGAAAAGAAAAATCCAACGAGATACGCTCGCTTCGCTCGGTATGACAAAATCGCTTCACTCGGTATGACAAAAAGGCCACCCGGAGACCGAGTGACCTGAAAAATGGTAAAGCCGTAAGCCGCTTTCTGTTTTTGAATCTGTCATTTATCTTCGCAACCTACCCCCCGGCATCAGGCGGGCAGCCCTTGGCTGCCGGTATATTTGGTCTTGCAGGCCCGGGCAGCGTACCCGCTGCAAGTCGCCTTGCAACGTCGTGGGCTCTTACCCCGCGTTTTCACCCTTACCGGAGAAAAAAAAGAAAAACTCCGGCGGTTGTTTTCTGTTACGCTGCTTAAAGATTACTCCCTACTGTGCTTTCCACAGCCGGGTGCCCTTCCCTGTGCGGACTTTCCTCAGGGCACAAGGCCCCGCGACAGATCGCTTTACCGCGTGCAAAGGTACGAATTATTTTTTAAACCAGGCGAGGGACTTGGCGCAAAGCTCGGAGATGGACTTCCAGTCCCCTGCTTTCACCACTTCCTTAGGGAAAAGCTTGGAACCCATGCCCACGGCGGTGACGCCGCTCGCCGCCCAGGCCGTGAGGTTCTCCTCGGTGGGTTCCACCGCGCCGGTGCACATCACCATGGACCAAGGGAGCGGGCCCAGGATGTTCTTCACGAAGGAAGGACCGCCCACGTTGCCGGCCGGGAACACCTTCACCAGGTCGCAACCCAGCTCCTGCGCCTTTACAATCTCGGTCACGCTGCCGCAGCCGGGGCTGTAAGGAATTCCGCGACGGTTGGCCACCTTCACCACTTCCTCCACCATGCAGGGGCTCACGAGGAAGTCCGCACCCATCTGCATATAAAGGGCAGCAGTAGGGGCATCCAGGATGGTGCCGGCACCCAGGACCATATCCGGGCACTCCTTGCGCACGAAAGCCATCACTTCTTCGAACACCTTGTGGGCGCCGTCGCCCCGGTTGGTGAATTCGAAGGCGCGGATGCCGCCGTCGTAGCAGGCTTTCACCACCTTCTTGGAGATTTCAGGGTCGGCGTTGTAGAACACCGGAACAATACCCGTGGAACGGATAATGTTGATTGTGTCGATTTTATTGAATTTGGACATAATTTCGTAAGTTAATGAGATACACTCGCTTCGCTCGGTATGACAAAAAAGATGCCCGGTCATGCCGGGCATGACGAGGATTAACGGCTTACACGACCGGAACCGCCACCTTTGATGAGGCCTTCCACTTCGCTCACGGTCACGCGGTTGTAGTCACCGAGGATGGTGTGCTTGAGGCAGGAGGCAGCAGCGGCGAACTCGATGGCTTCCTGGTCTGTATCGTAGGCGATGAGGCCGTACAGGAGGCCGCCCATGAAGGAATCGCCACCGCCCACGCGGTCCACAATGTGGGTAATGTCATAGCGACGGCTCTGCCACAGGGTCTTGCCATCGTACAGCACGCCGCCCCAGGTGTTGTGGTTGGCGTTGATGGAACCACGCAAAGTGATGGCCACTTTCTTGCACTTGGGGAATTTCTTCATCAGCTGCTCGGCCACGCTCACGAAGATGCTCTGGTCAATTTCGCCGCCCGTCTTCTCTGCGTCAAAACCTTCCGGCTTGATGCCGAATTCCATCTCCGCGTCTTCCTCGTTGCCCAGGATGAGGTCGCAGCCTGCCACCAGGGCCGGCATCACTTCTGCGGCCGTTTTGCCATATTTCCAGAGTTTCTTGCGGTAGTTGAGGTCGCAGGAAACCTTGACGCCCATTTCATCTGCTACCTGGATGGCCTCCAGGCAAGCGTCGGCAGCACCCTGGCTCAGGGCAGGCGTAATACCCGTCCAGTGGAACCAGTCCGCTCCTTCCAGCACTTTGTGCCAATCCACCATGCCGGGCTTGATTTCGGAGATGGCGGAATGAGCGCGGTCATATACCACCTTGGAGCCACGGGCCACGGCACCGGTTTCCAGGTAATAGATGCCTACGCGGTCGCCACCGTAAACCACACCGTCCAGGTTCACGCCAAAGCCTTTGAGTTCTGCCGTGCACATGGCAGCGATGTCGTTCTTGGGCAGACGGGTCACAAAGTGGGCGTCCACGCCGTAGTTAGCGAGCGACACGGCCACATTGGCCTCGCCGCCGCCGAAAGTAGCATCAAACTGATGGGCCTGCGAAAAACGCTGATACCCGGGAGTTGAGAGGCGAAGCATCACTTCGCCGAAGGTTACTACTTTTGCCATAAATATAAGGTTGAGATTGATTATCGCATTTCCGTATAAGGAATCTTGTCCATGTCGCCATAGTCCAGGTTTTCGCCTGCCATGCCCCAGATGAACATGTAGTTGGAGGTACCTGCGGCGGCGTGGATGCTCCATTCCGGACTCATGATGGCCTGCTCGTTGGCCAGCCACACCACGCGCTCCTGCTGAGGTTCGCCCATCAGGTGGCAGATCATGTTGCCCTCGGTCACATTGAAATAGAAATAGGCCTCGATGCGGCGGGCGTGCGTATGCGCCGGCATGGTGTTCCACACGCTGCCGGGCTTGAGCTCGGTGAGACCCATCTGTAGCTGGCAGGGGCCTTCCTCCAGCACATTGTTCACGATGAGCTGGTTAATCACGCGGTCGTTGGAGTCTTCCATCTTGCCCGCGGCGAAGGAATTGGCCTTGAGGGAACCCTTGCGGCCGTCGATGGTGATGAGCTGCGTCTTATAGGCCTTGTGCGCGGTGGCGGAATTGAGGTAGAACTTGGCCGGGTTGGCGGCGTCCTTGCTCTTGAAAATGACCTCTTCATTCCCCCGCCCTACGTAAAGGGCCTCTTTGAACTTGAGCACATAGTCCTTGCCATTCACGGTGACAATGCCCTCGCCGCCCACATTGATGATGCCCAGTTCACGGCCGAAGAGGAAATACGGCGCCTTTAACGGGTCGATGGTTTCCAGCTTCAGGGGCTTGGTGGCAGGCACGGCACCGCCGAAGATAAAGCGGTCGTACAGGGAATACGTGAGGCGGATTTCATCGGCCACCATTACTTCCGGCATCATGAAACGGGCGCGGAGGGTCTCGGTGTCATAGCCTTTCACATCGGAGGGATGACAGGCCGTCTGGATGGTATACTTGGTTTGTGCATTAATGACGATGCTTGCAAGCAGCAGCACTGCGGTTAAAACTTTTTTCATTGTTTAGCGGTTAAAGAGGCTTTGATAATGCGCCGGCGGTTGAAAATGGCCAGGACAGTGGTGCCGATGACCAGAATAGCGCTGCCCACCAGCTTGAAGTCATGTACCAGGTGGAAGATGACCCAGGAGAAGATGCTGGAAGCGAAGTCCAGCGCCCCGCCCTGGAAGCCCTCCGGAATGGCCACGGCGGCGTCTCCCGTACGGGCGTACACATCCTGTGCGGCCAGGGTGAACCACGGCGCCAGGTCCGTCACGAAATACAGGCCCACGGTAAGGGACACCAGGCCGATGATGAAGGTTTTCACCACGTTGCCCTTGGTGACGGGCAGCACGGCCGGGAACACATAGAACATGCCCGCCAGCGAAGCCAGGGGCAGGAATTCGTTCCCCGGGAGCACCACCGCCAGCAGCAGGGTGCAAGGGATGAGCAAGAGCGACACCACCAGCGTAGTGGGATGGCCAATCACCAGCGCAGGACTCATTCCGATATTGATGCCGGCGGAGTTCTTGAACTTGCGGCTCACCAGGTCCTTGGTGGCCTCCGCGATGGGTTTCAGGCCCTCGATGAAGAGCGAGGTGATGCGCGGAATGAGCTCCATCACGGCGCCCATCTTGATACCCAGGCCCAGGATGTACGGGATGCGGTCCACGATCTCCGCCCAGCTGCGGCAGCTCAGGCAGCCAATGAGGATGCCTACCAGCACACCCAGCAGGAGCGGCTCACCCAGCACGCCGAACTTCTTTTTCATGCCTTCCGCATCTATATCCAGCTTGCTGAAACCGGGAATGCGGTCCATGCACCAGTTCAGCCCCTCCGCAAAAGGCACGAAGCCCTGGCAGAAAGGCTGCGGGATGGAGATGCCCTCCAGGTCCTTGTAATAGCTTTGGAACTTTTTGGTGGTAAGGTCCGCCATCACCAGCGTAATCACGAAGCATACAATGGCGGCGAAAAAGCCGTACCAGATACTGTCCGTGGCAAAATACACCACTGCGCCGATGAAGGCATAGTGCCAGTAATTCCACAGGTCTATGTTGATGGTGTTGGTGGCCTTGCACAGCAGCAGGACAATGTTGATGGCCAGGCACACAGGGATGATGAACGCACCCACCGTGGTGTTATAGGCCACCGATGCCGCCGCCGGCCAGCCCATGTCGAAGATACGCAGCTGCAGGCCGTAAATATCCGTCACGTCCTTGAGCGGAGCGCCCAGGCTGGAGGTGAGGAGGGCTGTCACTACGCTCAGGCCCACAAAACCCACGCCCACCAGGAGGCCGCTCTTGAGCGCTTTACCGGGCTTGATGCCGATGGAGACGCCCAGGATGAAAAACAGGATGGGCATCATCACCGCAGCACCCAGCCCGATGATATATGAGAATACTTGTTCCATTATTTACTTGTCATACCGAGATCCCTCTTGTCATACCGAGCGAAGCGAGTGTATCTCTTCCCTACTGCGGCTGCTTACCAATGTATGCCAGAATACCGCCGTCCACATACAGCACGTGGCCGTTCACGGCATCCGAAGCATGGGAAGCCAGGAACACGGCGGGACCGCCCAGCTCCGA
>DFFY01000040.1 GCA_002371115.1 Bacteroidales bacterium UBA3764 | reverse complement strand
TGCGCACGTACTTCTGGATTTCCTCGCGCAGGGCACCTGTTCCCTTTCCATGCAAAATTCGCACCGAAGGAACGCCCAACATGATGGCATCGTCAATATATCGCATGACAATGTCGATGGCATCCGTCACGCGCTCCCCGCGTACGTCCAGCTCCAGCTTGAAGGAAGCCTTGCGCTCACTGATGGCGCTGTCGTACACCTGCCGGGGACGCTCCGCCGGCGCCTTCACCACCGCTTTATACTCATTGGCGGTGATGCGTTCCACGCGGTCCAGCGGGAGTTTGGTGGTGATGTTGCCCACAATCACGCTCACGGCCTTGGTGCTCACGGTAGCCACCTCGCCCACCATGCCGTTGTCCTTGATGCGTACCTTCTCCCCCACCTTGAGCGGTGCGCAGCGGAAGGCGGCCATCTTGCGGTCCTGGGCCTCTGCCTGCTCCAGCTGCTGAAGCGTTTCACCGTCGGCACGCCTTTTTTTTCGCACTCGCTCGCGCTCCTTGCGGTCCTTGACGGTCTGCAGTTTCTTGTCAATATAGGCGTCCCGCTTGCCGCGGCTGTCCGCCAGGGCACCCAGGAAGCCTTGCAGCTCTGCGCGCGCCTCCTGCGTTTCCTCCTTGCGGGCCTGCGACTCCTTGATGGTTCGGATGGTGTTCTCCACCTGCTTGTTGGCCCCGCGGATAATCTTTTCCGCCTCTTCGCGGGCCTCGTCCAGGATGCGGCGGCGCATCTCCTTGATGTCCTCCAGCTCCTTCTCGTAGCGGTCCGTGAGGCCTTCCAGCGTTTTGTCCGTTGCGCGAATCTTGGTGAGTTTCTCGTCCAGGACGCGGCGGCTGCGGGCGATCTTGCGGAGGTTCCGCTCGATGCCCACAAACTGCTCGCCGGCGCGAAGCTCAGCGTCGTGCACAATGGGCTCCGGCAGGCCCATCTTCCGGGCCAGTTCAAACGCGAACGAGGAGCCCGGCAGGCCCACTTCCAGCTGGAAGAGCGGCGCCACGGTGGCGGCGTCGAACTGCATGGCCCCGTTCACCACGCCCGTCTGGGCCGACGACGCATATAACTTCAGGTTGGTATAGTGCGTAGTGATGACGCCGTACGCGCCGCGGTTGTCCAGTTCATGCAGGATGGCCTCCGCGATGGCGCCGCCGGCCGCCGGTTCCGTACCCGAGCCAAACTCGTCGATAAGCACCAGCGTGCGGCCGTCTGCCACGGCAAGCATGGCGTTCATGTCGGAGAGAAAACTGCTGTAGGTGGAAAGGTCGTTTTCCAGGGACTGATCGTCGCCGATGGAGACCATCATGCGGTCGAACACAGGCAGTTCCGAGCTTTCCGACGTAGGGATGAGCATGCCCCACTGGAACATGTACTGCAACAGGCCCACGGTTTTGAGGCACACGCTCTTGCCGCCGGCGTTGGGGCCGGAAATGAGCAGGATGCGCTTTTCCGGGGTGAGTTCCACGGTAAGCGGAACAATGGCCTTTTTCTCCTTCCGGAGGCTCTTTTCCAGCAGCGGATGGCGGGCTTTGCGCAGGTTCAGGGTGCCGTCCTCCGACACCACCGGCATACCTGCAATATAGTCCAGGGCCACATAGGCCTTGGCCATGTTGAAGTCCAGCTCGCCCACAAACGTGGCCCCGGCAATAAGCTCCGGGACAAAGGGGCGCAGGAATTCCGCAAACTCGTACAGGATTTTGGCAATCTCGCGGGTTTGAGCAAAATGCAATTCCGCAATCTCGTTCTGCAGCGCTACAATCTCCGCCGGCTCCATGAAGGTGGTTTTGCCGGTGGCACTCTCATCGTACACAAAGCCCTGGAAGGCCCTTTTCCGGGCCGATGTCACGGGAATGAGCATTTTGCCGTCGCGGATGGCCACGGAAGCGTCGGCATCGGCCAGTCCCTCCTGCTGCGCCTGGCGCAGGATGGCGTTCATCCGCTTGGAAACGTTGATTTCCTTGTCCTTGATGCTCCGGCGAATCTGGTACAGTTGGTCCGAGGCGGTGTCCTTGATGTCCCCGTGGCGGTCCAGGATGGCGTCGATGCGCCGAATCACCTCCTCCGGAGCCTGAATGCCCGCCGCCAGGTGCTGCAAATTGGGGTAAATGCCCTCCTTCACCGTATGGAAAAAGTGCAGCGCCTTGCGGAGCGTGTCCAGCAGCGTGCGCAGTTTACCCAGGGAAAGCAGGTCGATGGAAGCGTTTTTGGCTATGGGCTCCAGGAAAGGAAGGGCGTCGATGTAGCCGGCCGTAGGGAAACCGTCCTCGAACATGAGGATAAGGCGCATTTCGTCTGCCAGGAGGTGCCGGCGGCGGATTTCCTCCCCGCTGGTGCTGAATTCCTCCTCCGCCACGCGGGCGGCGGCATATTCCGTTGAACAGCGCGCGCCAATGGCGGCCCGCACCTTGTCAAATCCCAGTTTGCTTTCCAGTCTTGCGTCCATTTATTCCTCCTCGTTCATGACGCTGCTCAGCAGTTCGCGTAAATCCTTCATGGTGGCGACGGTATGGATTTCTCCTCCACGCACGAAACTCACATGGCCCGTTTCTTCGGAAACCACCAGAATATCTGCGTCCGTGTCCTCGCTCAGGCCGATGGCGGCGCGGTGCCGCATGCCGTAATGGGCGGGGATGTCCGTGCGGTTGGTCATGGGCAACTGGCAGCGGGCGGCGGCAATGTGGTCTCCCACAATGATCATGGCGCCGTCGTGCAAGGGTGAATTCTTGAAGAAGATATTCATGATGAGCCGCCGGTTGATGTCGGCCTCAAAACGGTCTCCGGTGTTCATGTATTCCTCCATGGAACTCTTGTGCTGCAGGACAATGAGGGCACCGGTTTTCTCCGCGCTCATGGCCCGCACGGCCTCTCCCAGCTCCTCCACGCTCTGGCGGCCCATCTTTTCTTCCTTCACGCCCAGCAGGCGGTTGAAGATTTGCCCGCTGCGGCGGGCGATGCCGGAACGCACGGCCAGGCGGTTGAGCGTATGGCGGATTTCCGGCTGAAACAGGATGATGACGGCCAGTACGCCCACGTCCAGGAGGGTGTTCATGAGCACGGTCATCATGCGCATGTTCAGGGCGCTGACCACCGCCTGGAGCACCAGCATGAACACCAGCACCAGCACAATGTTCAGGACGGTGGAATCTCCCTTGATGCTGCGGATGAGCAAAAAGATGATAATGGCCACCATGGCGATGTCCAGTATGTCTGCCCAGCCAAAACTGAGGAAACTCCATATTCCCGTCGATTGCAACAACATAGTTTACAAAGATAAGAATAAATCTTGTACCATCAGCGCAAAATGTCGTTCAGGATGCTGCTGGCAGCGTCGCGGGCACCTTCGCCGGGGCCCTGAATCACCAGCGGATAGGGGTGGAAGGCGCTGCGGACGATGATGGCGTTTTCCGTGCCGCGCAGGTGGTAGGCCGGATGCACGGGTGCCACGTTGCGGATGCCGATGCCCGCCTGATAGCCCCCGGGGGTCTTTTCTATCCAGGCCACAAAGCGGCGGCGGAAACCCTGGCTGGCGGCTTCGTTCTCCTGCCGGGCCAGTTCCGGCTCGCTGGCCTCCAGCGCGGCGTAGAAATCGGCCAAAGAGCCTTTGAACCGCTCCAGCGGGATGATGGGCGTAATGCGCACGTCCTTCTCCTCCAGCTGGACACCGGCTTCGCGGGAGAGAATAAGGAGCTTGCGGAGGGCGTCCTTGCCGCTCAGGTCCATGCGCGGGTCTTGCTCCGTGAGACCGGCGGCCTGGGCCTTGCGCACCAGCGAGGCAAAAGTTTCCCCGCCAGGCCGGTAATCGCCCAAAATCTGGTTCAGCGTGCAGGAAACCACCGCCTCGATGGAAAGAATCTCGTCACAACTGTTGGCTCCGCGGGTGATGGACTCCAGCATGGGCAGGGCGGCGCCTACCGTGGTCTCGTAGCGGAGAACCGCGCCGTTTTCGCGTGCGGCAGCCTGGATGGCAGCGTAATCGGCATAAGGAACGGCAAAAGAGCGGCGGTTGCTGGAAACAATGCCAACGCCCGCTTCCAGCAGCTCCGGATAGCGTTTGTAAAGGGTTTCGCTGCCCGTGACATCCACAAAAAGGGCGCCCTTGGGGGCCTGCTGCAGGATGGCGGCAATGTAGTCCCCTTCCTGCGTGAGCTGCGGACGGCCGCCCGGGTCGATGCCATATTTTCTGCTGTTGGCCCGGCCCACGATATGCAGGCGCTTGCCGGTGCGCTCCTGCACGGTATCTGCGGTTTGTCCGATAAGGCCGATGAGCGCCTGTGCTACCGCTCCGTCGCCGGCGATGAACAGGTTCACGTCCGTGACGGGCAACTGCTGGAAGAAGGCCCGGTGCAGGGCCCTCAGAGCTTTGTCCAGGACGCCCTGCCGCACCTCGATGTCCAGGCCGCTCCCTTGGGCCGATATGCTTTTGGCGGCGATGCCCGCCTCCGTGAGGGCCTTGGCCGCCCGCTCCGCGTCTGCGGCATCGGGCATCTGAGCGCCTACCAGGCGGATTTTCCCGCCTTCGGAGGCCACGCCAATCCACTGCACGGGGTCCTTTTCCGCGCCAATCACGGTGCACTTCCCGTCCGGGGCAAAGCTGTTGCGGATTTCAATGTCTATTCCGGCAGCCATGGCCGGGGCCACGGTGGGGGCATACAGCACCTTGGCGCCGTGCGAGGCCATGTCCAGGGCGGCCGCGTACGACATCCGCGGGATGGTGCGGGCCGCGCTCACCTGCTTGGGGTTGGCCGTCATGATGCCGGGGACATCGGTCCAAATCTGGAGCTTGTCGGCCTGAATGGCGGCGGCGTAGAGGGCGGCGGTGTAGTCGGAACCGCCGCGGCCCAGGGTGCTCACCTGGCCGTTTTTGTCCCGGCAGATGAAGCCCGGAGCCACATAAATATCGGCCTCAACGGTGTCGATGGCCGTTTTTATCCGGCGGTAGGTTTCCGCTTCATCGTCCTTAACCACCAGGTCGCGGGAGTCCAGCCAGGCGGTTTTTTTGCCTTCCGTCTTGAGCTTGGCGGCGAGGAGGGTGGTGGAAAGGAGCTCGCCGTAGGTCACTTGCTCGTCCTTGGGGGCGTTTCTGAGCGCCGCGAAGAGGGCATCCACCTGCTGCTGGACCTCCTGACGCTGCTCTCCGGTGAACAGGCGCGTGACAATGTCCCGGTGACGGGCTTCCATGGCGGCGATGCACTCATCGTCCCCCTTCAGGAAGGCATCCGTGCAGCCGCTGATGGCGCTGGAGATGAGCACCACCCTGCCCGCTTCTTTTTCCACAATATCGAGCACACGCGACATATTGGTCGCGGAAGCCACGGACGAGCCGCCAAATTTGAGGACACTGATCATTATAGGAGTTCGCTGAATTCGTGCACCCCTTGCAGGGTTTCGGTTTTGAGGGCGGCCACTACGGCGCCTTTGGCAAAGCCTTCGCGGGAGAAGGCCTCGTGCCGCAAAGTGAGGCAGTCGCAGGCCGATGTGAGGGTAAGCGTATGGATGCCAGGTACTTCACCTTCGCGGATAGAAGTGATTTCCGGGGTTTCGTTTAAATGGGCCTTGACCAGTTCCGCCATGGATTTGGCGGTTCCGGAAGGGGCATCCAGCTTGTGGATATGGTGGATTTCCTCAATCGCGGGCGTGTAGCCGGCGTCCCTGAGGAGTTCCGAGGCTTTTTCGATGGCCTTGAACAGGGCGTTGACACCTAAGGAGAAGTTGGAGGCGTAAATCATGGGGGTATCGGCCTTTATGAAGGTGTCGATGACCTGGTCCTTGATGTCGTTCCAGCCGGTGGTGCCAATGACGGCGGCCTTGAAGTGGGTGGCGATGAAGGGGTAGTTGTTCCGGAAGGCTTCGGGGGTGGTGAAGTCAATACACACGGCGTCCTTGGCCTTGGCCGGGTCCGTGGCCGTAATGTCCTCGCTGGCCTCCACCAGGGGGATGTTTCTTCTCTTGAGCTCTGCTTCTATCATGTGGCCCATCTTTCCGTAGCCACTCAGGATGACTTTTATCATGGTGTGCGTGGAGATAACTATCTCTCTTTTTTAATTACTCTATCACTTCTCCCCACGCATCAAAGCGTGGTACATTTCTACATATTGCGCGACGGCGGTTTCCAGGTCGTTCACCAGGACGTGCTCGTCCGGGCGGTGGGCCACACGGATGGTGCCGGGGCCGCAGATGATTTTATGGCCGAAGCCGGTGAGGTGCGGCGCGTCGCTGCCAAAGGCCACGGGGCCACTCGGGAAGCCGGGGAGCGTGACGTAGCGCGCCGGGGCGTCCCCGCCCCGCGCCACCACGGTGAGGGGGCGGGCAGAAGGTGTAGGCCTTTCTGCCACTTGCCGCATCCAGTCCTGCACGGCCTGGTCACTCACGAAGGTGGTGCGGAAGTACAGGCGGCAGGTGAGCTCCGGGGAAAGGATGTTCTGCGGATTGTCGCTGTGGAGCAGCCCCACGTTCCAGGTGGTGGCACCCAGCACCGGATCCTCCCCGAAGTCCTTTGCTTTCAGTTGGTTATAGAATTCATTGAACAGGTCCACTGCGCTCACGCCATACTGCGGATAGCCGGAGTGAAAGGCCTCCCCACGGAAGGTGAGGTCATAGGACTTGGTGCCCTTGGAGGCGCTCACCATCTTGTTTTCCGTGGGTTCCCCCACAATGAGAAACGGCGCCGTGAAGCCCGTCCTGGCAAAGGCCTTGGCTCCCCAGGAACCGGTTTCCTCCCCAGAGAGCAGCAGCAGTCCGAAGTCCGTACACCCCGCGGCCTCCAGCTCCTTGCACGCCGTGTACATGGCAAACACCTGCCCCTTCGCGTCGCAGCTTCCCCTGCCGGTAATCCGGAGGAGATACTCTCCCGAGGAACTCCGTTCGCTTCGCTCACTCCGGCCCCTCCCATTGTCCACTTCGTCCCCTTCGGGAACTTGTTTACAACGGGCCCCTCCCCCTACCCATGTGCTGGGGTGCACATGTCCTTGGGAGAGCATCTCCTCCGGAAAACCTGGGGCAATATACGGGGGGACCGTGTCCATGTGCGAGCAGAAGACCACCTTGGGAGTGCCCCATTTGAGGAAGAGGTTCAGGGTGCCGTCGCCCACTTCCATCGGTTCAATAAGCGGGGCTTCCAGTTGCGTCAGGAGCCACTGAGCCACCGTCCGCTCCATGCCGGAAGTGGATTCTATCGACAAAAATTCTTTGAAAAAGGTCCAGTTCATGAGATTCTTCGGCTTCGCTCAGAATGACAGGTAAGGGTTGCTCGACAGGTTAGCCGAGCCAGCCCTTGGCCAGTAGCACCTGGGCGATTTGCACGGCGTTGGTGGCCGCACCCTTGCGGATGTTGTCGCTCACGCACCAAAGGTTCATGCCGTTTGCCACCGAAGGGTCCCGGCGGATGCGGCCCACAAAGACCTCGTCCTTGCCCCATGCGTTGATGGGCATGGGATAGACGTTGTTGGCGGGGTCGTCCTGAATGACCACGCCGGGCATATCGGCCATGAGCTGACGCGCTTCTTCGAGCTGGTACGGCTTGTTGAATTCCAGGTTTACGCTTTCTGAATGGCCGCCTTCCACCGGCACGCGCACGGTGGTGGCGCTCACGGCTATACTGCTGTCCCTGAGGATTTTGCGGGTTTCGTTCACCATTTTCATCTCCTCCTTGGTGTAGCCGTCCGGCAGGAAGGAGTCAATGTGCGGCAGGACGTTCATGTCTATCCGGTGCGGGAACTTGGAACCGGAGCCGCCGGCGCGTTCCGCTTCCAGCTGCTCGATGCCGCGCTGGCCGGCGCCGGTGACGCTCTGGTAGGTGCTCACCACGATGCGCTTGATGCCATAGGCCTTGTGCAGCGGCGAGAGGGGCAGCACCATCTGGATGGTAGAGCAGTTGGGGTTGGCGATGATGTGGTCCTGCCGGGTGAGGACATCGGCATTGATTTCCGGGACTACCAGCGGGACGGTGGGGTCCATGCGCCAGTAGGAGGAATTGTCCACCACGTAGCAGCCAATTTTTGCGAATTGGGGGGCGAGTTCCGCCGAGGCCGCTCCGCCGGCGCTGAAAATGGCCAGGACGGGTTTGCGCGCAATGGCATCGGCCGCACTCATCACCGTCCATTCCTTGCCCTGGAACTTGACTTTCTTGCCCCAGGAGCGCTGCGAGGCCACCGGGAGGAGTTCCGTCACCGGGAAGTGCCGTTCCTCCAGCACCTCCAGCATCTTCGAGCCCACCAGGCCCGTTGCACCAACTACTGCTACTATCATTTCATGATATTTAAATGTTCACGTTACCCCCTCCCGAAACCCCTCCCCTCGGGGGAGGGACTTTCCACTCTTTAACGTACAAAGATACGTATCTTTTTGGAAAAATGATGCACGGAACGCCCCTTCTGTCCGAGCGCCACGGAAAAGGCCTGTTTTCAGGCGCTTGGGGCAAAAATCGGGCTTAGCGCCATAAAATCGGCCCATTTTGTGGCGCTCCACCTGTTGCAGCACATCACCACTGGTCGCTAACTGACTGATACATAGCCGTTTGCAGAAAATCCTCGGCGCTTTTGGAGCCGAGGATTATTAGCAAAATGCTGATTATTAAACAATTATCGACCAGCCCGTTTTTCAGAATAATTGTGTATCTTTGTATGATTAATAGATTGAACGCGTATGACACCATTCAAAGGTTGCGGAACTGCACTGCTCACCCCGTTCAAGGGGGGAGAGGTGGATTATGAGGCTTTTGCCGCTACAGTGGACTGGCAGGTAGAAACGGGCATCGATTTCCTGGTCCCCCTGGGCACCACCGGGGAAACGCCCACCCTCACGGAATCGGAAAAACTCCAGGTGCTGGAGGTGGCGCGGCAGCATGCCGCCGGAAAGCCCGTAGTGGCCGGTGTGGGCACCAACAGCCTCAGCGGCACCCTGGCCAACCTGCGCCTGCTGCAGGACGCCGATGCCTTCCTGGTGGTGGTCCCGTTCTACAACAAGCCGCCGCAGCGGGGCATGTACGCCTATTTCAAGGCCGTGGCGGAATCGACCCAAAAACCCATTATCCTGTACAATGTGCCTGGCCGCACCGGGTCCAACCTGGAGGCGGAAACCACCCTGGCCCTGGCGCGGGACATCCCCAACATTGTGGGCATCAAGGAGGCGTCCGGCAAGATGGACCAAATCCAGGCCATCCTGGAGGGCCGTCCGGAGGGCTTCAGCGTGCTCAGCGGCAACGACGAAGACACCCTCGCCCTCATGAAAAAGGGGGCCGATGGCGTTATCTCCGTGGCCTCCAACGTATTTCCTTCCGCCATGGCGGACTTCGTCCATTGCCTGCAGGCCGGCCGTTTTGACGAGGCCGCCCAAATGGACGCCCGCCTGAAGCCCCTGTTCAAGGCCCTCTTCGTAGAGCCCAATCCCATCCCCGCCAAGGCCGCCATGGCCCAGCTGGGGCTCATGGAAAACAGCCTCCGCCTGCCCCTGGTCACGGCCACGGAAGAGACCGAAACAATCATTGCCGAAGTGTTGCAGAAATTATGGAAATAACGTTACAGGAATTCAACGAAGTCATCTCCGCCCTGGAAAAGGGGGAGCTCCGCGTCGCCCAAAAAGTGGACGGCGAATGGGTGGTGAACCGCCACGTGAAAGAAGTCATCCTGGCCGGCTTCAAGCTGGGCGCCATCACGGACATGTCCGAGGGCCAGTTCTCCTTCTTCGACAAAAATACCTTCCCGGTACGGAAATTCCGTGCCGATGACGGTGTGCGTATCGTCCCCGGCGGCTCCAGCATCCGGCGCGGCGCATACCTTGCTCCCGGCAGCATCGTCATGCCGCCTGCCTACGTGAACGTCGGTGCTTACGTTGGCGAAGGGACCATGGTCGATAGTCACGTCACCATCGGCTCCTGTGCCCAGGTGGGCCGGAACATCCATATATCGGCCTCTACGCAGATTGGCGGCGTGCTGGAACCGGCGGGCGCCCTGCCCACCATCATCGAGGACGGCGCATTCGTGGGCGGCAACTGCGGCATCT
>DFFY01000105.1:1887-3753 GCA_002371115.1 Bacteroidales bacterium UBA3764 | reverse complement strand
TCCTTGTTCAGCTGCACGAACTTTTTCATGTCAGCAATCACTGCAGGGTCTGCCAGCTGCTCTTCCAGCTTCTTGTATTTGTCCTGAAGGCTCAGTACCTTCTCCAGCAACGTGTTTTCTGCCATAAGAATTGTTTTAGCCTGCAAAGATAATCATTTTCTGCCAAATATTTGCATGCTCCGCTCCAGCGCCTCGCGGTCCTCAGGGTGGGCGATGGAGATGAGCAGGCGGGCGCGCTCCTGCAGGGATTTGCCGTACAGGTTCACGGCGCCGTATTCGGTGACCACCCACTGGACATCGGCACGGGGCGTAACAACCCCGGCGCCCGGCTGGAGCTGCGGCACAATCTTGGGCCGTCCGTTGCGGGTCCGGGAGGCCAGGGCGATGATGGCCTTGCCGCCTTTGGAAAGCTTGGCGCCACGGACGAAGTCCAGCTGCCCGCCGGTGCCGGAATAGATGCGGGGGCCGATTGAATCGGCACAAACCTGGCCCGTCAGGTCAATCTCGATGGCCGAATTGATGGACACCATGCCGGGATTGCGCGCAATGACGCGCGGGTCGTTGGTGTAGGCGATGTCCCGCATAAGCACCCGTGGATTCTCCCGGATGAAATCGTACACATCCTGCGAGCCCAACAGAAAAGACGCCACCACTTTTCCTGCGTCAATGGCCTTGCAAGCCCCGTCGATGACGCCGCTCTGGATCAGGGCCAGGGCCCCGTCGGAGAACATCTCCGTATGCAGGCCCAGATGCCTGTGGTTCTTCAGGCAGGCGCAGATGGCGTTGGGCATGGAGCCGATACCCATTTGCAGGCAAGCACCGTCCGGGATGAGCTCCGCACAGTGCCGGCCAATTTCCATGTCCACCCCGGAAGGGCTGGCATAGGTGCTGATGATGAGCGGGCGCTCGTCCCGGACCAGGGCGGTGAAACGCTCCAGGGGAATGAGGTCCCCATAGGCAAACGGCACCTGCGGGTTCACCACGGCTATACGCTCCCGGGCCACTTCCAACGCGGCCGGCGAACAGTCCACGGAGGTGCCTAAAGATACCATGCCGTCCACCGGCTCCGACACCTGCACCATGGCCACGTCGCAGGGCAGCGCCCCGGTGCGATACATGAGCTGGGATTCAAATAGGTTGGTGGGAATGTAGTCCGCCACGCCCGCCTGCACGGAGGCGCGCAGGTTGGGGCCCACGAAGAAGCCCTGGTCCCAGAAGGATTCACGGAGCGCGGCTGAGCCATAAGGCGCCGGCCCTTCCGTATGAAAATGGTGGAAGTGCACGTCCCGGAGCTCCCCGGCGCGCTCACAGAGGGCCTCGATGAGGATGTGCGGCACGCTGGCGATGCTGGAGAGGTGGACATGGTCCCCGCTCCGCACGGCCTGTACGGCTTCCGATGCACTGATATACTTGATTGCGTTCATTTACAATCGACAAATATAACACAAATTGTTGTATCTTTGTGCTTCCAAAACGCCAAATCATGCACACAAGAGAAGAAAAACTGGCCGCCTTCGGCCGCTTGCTGGACATTATGGACGAACTCCGGGTAAAATGCCCCTGGAACGCCGCACAGACCATGGATTCCATCCGTCCCATGACGGAGGAAGAGGTATATGAGCTCAGTGACACCATCCTGGAAGGGAACCGCCAGGGCACGGCCAAGGAGATTGGCGACCTGCTGTACCACATGGTGTTTTACGCCCGCATAGGCCAGGAAGAAGGCGCATTTGACATTGCCGACAGCATTAACAAGGTGTGCGACAAAATGGTGTTCCGCCATCCGCACGTGTTTGGCCCGGAGGCCGGCAAGCAGACATCGGCCAAGGAAATTGCCGATACCTGGGAACTGGTGAAAGCCAAGGA
>DFFY01000105.1:0-1825 GCA_002371115.1 Bacteroidales bacterium UBA3764 | reverse complement strand
AGGACGGCAACAAAACCGTGATGGGGGGCATTCCCAAGGCCATGCCCGCTGTTTTGAAGGCCCTGTCCATGCAGGAAAAGGCCCGCGGCTGCGGCTTCGACTGGGAAAAACGCGAGGACGTCTGGGCCAAGGTGGCGGAGGAATACCAGGAGGTTTCGGAGGCCCCCGAGGAGCATCGGGCCGAAGAATTCGGCGACCTGCTCTTTGCCGTCATCAACGCCGCCCGCCTGTACGACGTGGATCCCGAGGCCGCCCTGAGCCGCACCTGCGAAAAGTTCCGCCGCCGCTTCACCTACGTGGAGCAGGAAACCCTCCGCAGTGGCCGTCAGCTCAAGGATATGACTTTGGCGGATATGGACGCCCTCTGGGAAGAAGCAAAATCCAAAGGGTTATGAATATGAAAAAATTACTCGCCATTTTTGTCGGGCTGAGCCTCTGCAGCGGCCTCTTCGCCCAAAACATCAGGGAGCGTTACAATAGGGAACTGGGCAGCAGTCCTTTCTACTTCCACCCGCTCAGCTACGTCACCTTCGGCTTCAGCGGCATGCTCAAAGGAGATGCATCGATGACAGGCCACACCTCTTTTTTCAAGAATCCCCAGTTCGGCTTCAACATGCTGGAGTTCGGAGTCAAGGCGGGCCGCTTTGTGCGGTTTTCCCTGGGCGCCGACATCAACTGGACCTGGTATCACTTGGACAAAGCGTACATGTTCGTGCCCACCGATGCCACCAGCGTAGCCGTCGTGGACAAGAACCTGGCGCTGGTCAAGGAGGTTAAAACGTCCATCCTGACAACGCCCACCTTCGAGTTCCCCCTGAACATTTATTTCAGGAGCCGCCGGGTGAGCCTGCAACTGGGCGCCGCCCTGGAAGTGAGGACCAACGCCTTCTGCGAATTCAAAGGAGTGGACAACCTGGGTCACACCATCAACGACATGCGGGAAGGCACATTCTACTCCAAGTCCGTCAAAACCAACGCCATCGGCTACAACCTCCATGTTGCCCTGTGCTTCCGGAGCATGGGCGTCTTCGCCAAGTTCCGCCCCGGCAACATTCTGGCTGACGGCCACGGTCCCCAGTTCAGCACCTGGACCCTGGGCCTGATCATGGGGCTGGGGCTGTAACCTCCGCGCCTTTTGCCCTTAAATGCAATTATTCCGGACTAAACAGCAGATTCTTCGGCAGGAAACCTGCCTCAGAATGACATGAGGCTGTCATTCTGAACGAAGGAGACCTGTCATTCTGAATGAAGGAGACCTGTCATTCTGAACGAAGTGAAGAATCTTTTTAGTCAGCCCTGAGGGCATCTGGCGGCAAACGCGGGCAGCACGGACAGAGCAGGGGGGCACTCCGTCCATTTGCACCGGTGCTCATCCTTCCCTTCTCATCTTCTAAGGCACACTTTCCGTACCCTGGTATATTCTGGACCAGACATTGTGCTTTAATGCTCCCCACACAGCGGCTGGTCATCACCTAATTGATAATCAACTGCTTATTGAAAATCCTCGGCTCTTTTTGCGCCGAGGATTTCTGGTAAACAGCTGTGATTCAGATACTTACAAGCCAACGAAATATCCCGAAACCCATCACGGGCGGGGAGTCTTCATCTGACTGACGCCACGGTTCATGACATTCTTCACCGCGCTCCCCCCAAAGGCATGGGGTAACACGTTATGGGGCAAAAATGCGTAAATCCTTGCACTCGCTTGCACGTCTTTACGCATTTTCGGCCTAAATCGCGTAATGGAATGTTGTGCGAACCTACAGCAGCGATTGGGCCCGGACCTTTGGTGCCGTTAATGCTTGATGATGAGTTTGTTGTTCTG
>DFFY01000037.1:4545-19811 GCA_002371115.1 Bacteroidales bacterium UBA3764 | reverse complement strand
CCGTGGCCCAGGAGGACGAATCCGGTGAAAAGCACATGGACCTGAGCAAACTCCGCTATCACAAGGTGATTATCATGACGGATGCGGATGTGGACGGTTCGCACATCGCCTGCCTCATCCTCACCTTCTTCTTCCGTTACATGTTCGACCTTATCAAAAACGGCTATGTGTATCTGGCTACGCCGCCGCTGTATCTGGTGAAGAAGGGCAAGGAGGAACGCTATTGCTGGACGGACGCCCAGCGGGAGCAGGCCACTGCGGAACTGGGACGCGGCTCGGACAAGGGCGTTACCGTACAGCGTTACAAAGGTCTGGGTGAAATGAGTGACGAGCAACTGTGGGAAACCACCATGGACCCTGCCCGCCGTGTTCTGCGCCAGATTACCATAGAAAACGCTGCGGATGCGGAGCGTACCTTCTCCATGCTCATGGGAGACGATGTCCCGCCGCGCCGCGCCTTCATCGAAGAAAACGCGCATTATGCAAATATCGATGCCTGATATTTCCTTGCGGAGGCTGCTTCCGCTGGTGATTGTTTTCGCAGTCCTGGTGCTCCTGATGCCCAGGACCGCGAAATTCAATTATGACTACAAGAAAGGTACGCCCTGGCCCTATGAAACCCTCGTTTCGGAGTTCGACTTTCCTATTCTGAAAACGGACGAGCAACTGCAGGCGGAACGGGACGAAGCCGGCACCATCGTCATTCCTTATTACCGTTACTCGGAAGAGGTTACCAGCGCTGTCGTAAAAAATGCGCAGAGCATAGACATGGGTGCCTTCAACCGTATCCGTCCGGCCCTGGTTACCCGTTTGGGCGATATTTATGCCAAAGGGGTCATCTCGGACGGAAAAGTGAAGCTGGAGCAGGGGAGTGCGCAAGTCTCTGAGAACCTGATTTTTGTACAGAAGAACAAGCGGGCCGTCCAGTTCCCGCGCACGGAGGTGTATAAAGTGTCCGATGCCCGCGACCAGCTGGTCGCGCTGCTCGCCAAAACCTATCCTTCCGTGAATCTGGACTCCCTTTTCCGTCGTGCAGGAGTGTATGAAGTGATTGTTCCTAACCTTTTGTACGACAGGGCGATGACTGAACTCACGCACGCGGAGTCGGACGACTACGTCTCTCCTACGCTGGGCTATGTGAAGGCGGATGAGAAAATCGTCTCCAAGGGAGAGATTGTTACGGCGGAAATCGCCCAGATTCTGGACAGTTATAAAGAGGAATACAACCATGTCTATGGCTATGCCGGTCCGCGCCTTTTCCTGTATCTGGGAAACATTTTGCTGGCGCTGGCGTTGGTGACCATCCTGTATCTTGTGATTCATTTTACCGCCCGCTTTGTCTTTGACAGTCCGTCGCGGTATCTGTTCCTGCTCAGCATTTTCCTGTTGGCCGCCGTGGTCACGTTCCTGGTGGAGCGCATTTACTCTTCGCTCATGTTCATGGTGCCGTTCCCGGTGTTCGCCCTGTACATGCTGGCTTTTTTCCGCAAAAAGCAGGTATTGCCGCTGTATGTGGTGCTTTTGCTGCCGTTGCTGGTATTCTGCGGAAACGGAATGGAACTCTTTGTCATGTTCCTCACCGCCGGTGCCGTCTCCGTAGAAACCTTCCCGCATTTCAGCAAGGGGTGGCGTCAGTTCCTGAACGCCGCCATCATCTTTGGCGTGGAAGTCCTGGTGTATCTGGGGTTCCGTTTCATTGACGTGGGCAGCACGGCCACCTGGTGGGTGGATCTGGCGCTTATTTTTGTGGGTTCCATGGCCACGGTGGCGTTGTATCCCATCATTTACCTGTTCGAGAAAATCTTCAACCTGGTGTCCAGCACGCGCCTCATCGAGATGGCCGATACCAGCACCCCGCTGTTGCAGGAGTTGGCCCAGAAAGCCCCCGGTACGTTCCAGCATTCCCTGCAGGTGATGAACCTGGTGGATGCCGTGGGCCGTGCTACGGATGCGGACGTTCCGCTCCTGCGGGCGGCGGCGCTGTACCATGACATCGGCAAGATGATGAACCCGCTTTGTTTTGTGGAGAACCAGTCTTCTACGCCCGGTGCCACCAAGTACCATGAGGGGAAATCGCCCAAGGAAAGCGCCCAGGACATTATCCGGCACGTGGATGACGGCCTGGCCATCGCGGAGGAAAACCGTCTCCCGCAGGAAATCCGTGGTTTCATCAATTCGCACCATGGCACCTCCAGTACGGCGTATTTCTTGAACAAATATCTGAACGATGGCGGAGACCCTTCGGACGTGGCGGATTTCTTCTATCATGGACAGAAGCCCACTACCAAGGAACAGGTGATTCTGATGGTGTGCGACTCCATCGAGGCCGCCTCGCGTACGCTCACGGATTTTTCGCCGGAGTCCTGCAACCGCTTTGTGGAAAGTATCGTGGCGGGGAAGGAGAAGGCCGGTCAGCTGGAAGATTCCGACATCACGCTGCATGACCTCAACCTCATGAAGCGTATGCTCAAGACTTACCTGCAGCAGATGTACCACTCCCGGGTGGCCTATCCCAAGCGAAAAGGTTGATTCTTCGGCTTTTTTTTACTATCTTTGCGGCCCCTTAATAAAAAATATAATACAAACATCATATGAACGTAAGCAAAACCCAAGCAGATGCCCTGAACTATCAGGTAACCATTGACATTGCAGCAGCAGATTATCAGGAGCCGCTTCGCAAGCGCCTGAACGAGTACAAGCGCCGGGCCGACATCAAAGGTTTCCGCCGCGGAATGGCACCGATGGGCCTTATCCAGCGTATGTACGGTGACCAGGCCCTCTATGAGAGCGTAAACGGCATCGTTTCCGAGCAGTTGGACAAGTTTATCAAGGACGAGAAAATCCGTGTGGTGGGCGAGCCCCTTCCGTCCGAGGATCAGCCGCAGCTGTCCTGGAAGGCCGGTGAAGACTTCACCTTCAAGTTCGACCTGGCCCAGACGCCGGAACTGACCTTCGACGTAAACAAGGAGGACAAACTCCCGTATTATGAGATCAACATCACCGCCGCGGAGAAGAAAGCCCAAAAGGAGCAGCTGCTCCAGCAGTACGGCTCCCTGCAGGAAGGCAAGAAGGCCGGCGAAAACGACTACATCATCGCCGATATCGCCAATGACAGCCACAAGGCCGAGGGCGTATATGTGTCCATCGCTTCCGTAGCGGAAGAGGCCCGCGGCGCTTTCATCGGCAAAAAAGCCGGGGACAAATTCGAGCTGGACGTAAACGCCGCCTTCACCAACGAGACGGACCGTGCAGCCATGCTCAAGGTGGAAAAATCCCAGCTGGAGAGCCTGAACCCCCTGTTTACCTTCACCGTTGTGAATGTGAAAACCTACGTGGCTGCGGAGGAAAACCAGGAGACCTATGACAAAATCTTCGGAAAGGACGTGGTAACCACCCCGGAGCAGTTCGAGGAAAAGATTGAGGAGCGCATCAAGGCCTCCCACGAACAGGAAGCCAACTATCGTTTCGGTGCCGATGTCCGCAAGTACTTTGTGGAAAAGGCCAAGCTGGAACTGCCGGAAGCCTTCCTCAAGCGCTGGCTCATCTATGCCAACGAGGGCAAGTTCACCGCCGAGCAGGTAGAGAAGGAATTCCCGGCCTTCATCGAGGACTTCAAGTGGCAGCTGGTTCGCGGCTACATTATGCAGAAGTTCAACCTGAAGGTGTCCCGTGAGGACATTCAGGCTGCGGCCGAGAGCTTTGTGGCCTACCAGTACGCCATGTACGGCATGGCCGGTGTTCCGGAGAACCTCATCAAGTCCTCCGCAGAGAATGTGCTGCAGGACCAGAACCAGTACCGCCGCCTTGAAGAGCAGTGCGAGGACAACGCCGCCATCGCCAAGGTACGTGAGGAAGTTACCCTCCAGACCAAGAAAATCTCCCAGGACAAGTTCCGTGAACTCAAATAAATCTTATGACAGATTTTGAAAAATTTGCAGTGAAGGGGAGGGGCATCAGTTCGATGACCCTCTCTCGTTATAGCTCCGTGGTGGACGGCTACATCAACCCCACCATCACTGAGGAGCGCAAGCTCAACGTGGCCCAGATGGACGTGTTCAGCCGCCTGATGATGGACCGCATCATCTTCCTGGGCGTGCCCATCGACGACGACGTGGCCAACATTATCCAGGCGCAGCTGCTGTTCCTGGCCTCCAACGACTCCCATGCGGACATTACCATGTACCTGAACACACCCGGCGGGCAGGTGACCAGTGGCCTGGGCATCTACGATACCATGCAGCTGGTGCAGCCGGACGTGGCCACTGTGTGCACGGGCATGGCCGCCAGCATGGGCGCCGTGCTGCTGTGCGCCGGAGAAAAGGGCAAACGCAGCGTCCTGCCGCACTCCCGCGTGCTTATTCACCAGCCGCTGGGCGGTGCCCAGGGACAGGCTACGGAAATCCTCATCGCCGCCAAGGAAATTGAAAAAACCCGCACGGAACTGTTCAATATCATTGCCCAGCACAGCGGCCAGCCTTATGAGAAGGTGGCCCAGGACGGCGAGCGTGACTATTGGATGACCGCCGAGGAAGCCCTGGCTTACGGCATGGTAGATGAAATCCTTCGTAAAAGAGCCCGCTAATGGCTAAGAAAGTATCGTCACGGGGTGGCCGGTGCGTGTTTTGCGGCCGGACGGATGCAGAGGTGCCTTTCCTCCTGCAAGGGATGGACGGGAACATCTGCTCGGACTGCGCCAAACTGGCGGCCCAGTATGTAGAGGAACTGGAAGGCGGGCAAAAGAAGGCCGCCGGAGCAGCTCCCAAGCTGGGCAAGGCTCCCAAGCCGCAGGAAATCAAGGATTACCTGGACCAGTACGTGATTGGGCAGGACCGCGCCAAAAAGGTGCTGGCGGTGGCTGTTTATAACCACTACAAGCGTGTGCAGCACAACCTCGTAGAGAAGGCCGACGACGGCGTGGAGCTGGAAAAGAGCAACATTCTGCTGGTGGGTCCCACCGGAACGGGTAAAACGCTGCTGGCCCGCACCATCGCCAAGATGCTGGATGTGCCGTTTACCATCGTGGACGCCACGGTGCTCACGGAGGCCGGCTATGTGGGTGAGGACGTGGAAAGCATCCTCACGCGCCTGTTGCAGGAGGCCGATTTTGACCAGGTGAAGGCGGAACGGGGCATTGTGTTCATCGACGAGATAGACAAAATTGCCCGCAAGAGCGACAACCCTTCCATTACGCGCGACGTTTCCGGCGAGGGCGTGCAGCAGGCCCTGCTCAAGCTCCTGGAAGGCAGCATTGTGAATGTGCCGCCCAAGGGAGGTCGCAAGCACCCGGAGCAGGAGTTCATCCACGTGAACACGCAGAACATCCTGTTCATCTGCGGGGGTGCCTTCGAGGGCATCGAGCGGCACATCGCCCTGCGCAAGAATACGCAGATTATCGGCTTCGGGGCGGAGGAGAAGCAGCGGATCAGCAAAGACAACCTGCTGGAATATGTGGATGCCATGGACCTCAGGGCCTATGGCCTTATCCCGGAAATTGTGGGCCGACTGCCGGTCATCACGTATCTGGACCAGCTGGACCGCGAATCGCTGAAGCGGATTCTCACCGAGCCGCGGAACGCCCTTCTGCGCCAGTATGAGAAAATGTTCGAGCTGGACGGCATCAAGCTGGAAATCGAACCGGCTGTGATGGACCTGATTGTGGATACGGCTCTCAAGAACAAACTGGGCGCCCGCGGTCTCCGCAGCATCTGCGAGAAGGTGATGGCGGACGCCATGTTCGAGGCACCGTCGTCCCATAAAAAGACGTTCACCCTCACCTTGGACTATGCCAAGGCCAAGCTGGAGAAGTAGGGGATGAAAAAGTGCATTCTGTTGGCGCTGGCCGCCGTTCTGTTGTGTTCCTGTTTCAAGACAGTGAACAACTGGGTGTATGTGCGCACGGAGATTGCGGATTTTGCGGCGGAGGAGGACAGCCTGGCCGCCGTGGCCATGGGTAAGCTCCTGGACCAGGCCGCTTATAAGGCGGCAGGGAAGTCGGCCTACGAGTATGTGTACAACCGAGCCTCCACCATGGAAAGCATGGTGCAGGGCGCCGACGCTTTCTATGACTCTGTGAAGGACACGGTAACCTTCCGCTATACGCTCGCCCTCAAGAAAGTCCTCTCCACCAGCGCCATGAAGGAGGCCGACAAAACCAAGGAAACCCTCCGCACGTATTCTTTCAACGTGGAGTGACTTTAATGAGTCCGATAATTCCGTTAAAATAGTCTTGCGGGGTCATTACTCAGGAAGTCTTCAGCGATAATGCGCCTTTTTCGATTTGCCGCTGGCCCCGCACTTATATACTTTTAATTTCGACAGAATCAAGTCGCCGGCGTGCTTAGTGGCGCAGGTCAGTACGGTGGATGGCGCAGGTCCGATTTTACCGTACTGACCTGCGCCGCAAATCGGCCTTTGGGGTGCCTCTGGTGGCGCAGGACCTCACCCTGAAAACGGACCTGCGCCGTTGACCCTACCGACCTGCGCCAGGCGGGAGACCCACTGCCTCGCATTACGCAGCTCGGCGGCTAAAGGGGCACACGGAACCACCGCCGCACACTACCCACTGCGGCGGTTAGCGGATACCCTCCCGGGCTATAATGAGATACACGCTGACCACGTCCTCGGTATGACGAGGGTTTTTCTGCAATCGCGGCGGGGGAGAGTTGCGAAGGTGAGCAAGAATGGTTATATTTGTAGAAAGGATTAACCACTAAAAAGAACACCGTATGCAACAGTACATTCAGGAGAATAGGGAGCGATTTTTTGAGGAGCTGTTTTCGCTGCTCCGGATTCCGTCCATCAGTGCCAAACCGGAGCACAAGGACGATATGCGCCGCTGTGCGGAGCGGCTTGTGGAACTGCTGAAGGAGGCGGGCGTGGACCAGGCCGCCGTGTATGAAACGGCCGGACATCCGGTGGTGTTTGCCAGCAAGGATATCGGCGCACCAAAAACCATTCTGGTCTATGGGCACTATGATGTGCAGCCGCCGGAGCCGCTGGAGAAGTGGCGTACGGACCCCTTCGACCCGGTTATTGCCAAGGACCCGGCTACCGGCGAGGAGGCTATTTATGCCCGCGGGGCCAATGACGACAAAGGCCAGCTGTTCATGCACCTGAAGGCCTTTGAGCACGAGGTGCGTGCCGGGCTCCTGCATCATAACGTGAAATTCATCTTTGAAGGCGAGGAGGAGATTGGCAGTCCGTCCCTTCCGGCCTGGGTGGAGGCCCACAAGGACCTGCTCAAGGCCGATGTCATCCTGGTCTCAGACACCACCATGATTTCGGACAGAGTGCCCTCCATCAACTGCGGCATGCGGGGCTTGGCGTACCTGGAAGTGAAAGTGACAGGCCCCAACAAGGACCTGCATTCCGGGCACTACGGAGGCGCCGTGGCCAATCCCATCAACGTCCTGTGCGAGCTCATCGCCTCCCTGCACGATGACAAGGGGCGTGTGGCCATCCCGGGCTTCTACGACAAAGTGGTGGAACTATCGGCCGAGGACCGGGCCATGCTCTCCCGCGCACCCTTCGACCTAAAGGAATACAAGGATTTCCTGGACATTGACGATGTCCGCGGTGAAGAAGGTTACACCACGATGGAGCGGACGGGCATCCGGCCCTGCCTGGATGTCTGCGGCATCTGGGGCGGCTATACCGGCACGGGCGCCAAGACCGTCCTGCCGTCCACGGCCCATGCCAAGATTTCCATGCGGCTGGTCCCCAACCAGCGATCCAGCGAGATTACAGCGCTTTTCGAGCAGCATTTCAAGGCCATCGCGCCCAAGTGCGTGAAGGTGGAAGTGACCCCCTGCGAGGGCGGCGACGGCTTCCTCATTCCCATCACCTCGCCGGCCTACAAAGCGGCATCGCGCGCCATGGCGGAGGTCTATGGAATAGAGCCGGTGCCTTCCCGGGGCGGCGGTTCCATAGCCATTCTGGCCGATATGCAAACCATCCTGGGGACGGACCCGCTGCTGATGGGCTTTGGCCTGGAACGGGATACCATCCATTCCCCGAACGAGAGCTATCTGCTGCGGCAACTCTGGGCCGGCATGCGGTCCCTGGCCCTGTTCTACAGGTACTTCTAGGGGCGCTTGGCCATCGTACATCATACAGACATCGCTTCCCTCCCGGCCTATGGCATAGCGGAGGAGGTGAACCGTACCCTTGCCGATAAAGGGACCGTTATTGTGACGGCGCCTCCGGGAGCCGGTAAATCCACGGTTCTTCCGCTTACTATTGCGGAGGCATTTCCGGAAGGGAAGGTCATCGTGCTGGAACCCCGGCGGGTGGCGGCCCGGCAGGTGGCCTCCCGCATGGCCTGGCTCCTCGGGGAGCCGGTAGGGGAGACGGTGGGCTACCGCATCCGGCTGGAGAACCGCGTGTCCCGGAAAACCCGCGTGGAGGTGGTGACGGAGGGCATCCTGACGCGGATGCTGTTAGACGACCCTGCACTGGAAGGTGTCGGGACGGTCATCTTCGACGAGTTCCACGAGCGGAGCCTCACTTCCGACGAGGCCCTTGCCCTTACGCGGCAGTGCCGCTCCCTCCTGCGGGAGGACCTTCGCATCGTTATCATGTCTGCTACCATCGACACAAATGCCCTTTCATCGGCCCTGGAGGCGCCTGTGGTGGAGAGCGAGGGGAAAATGTACCCGGTGGAGATAGTGCATGCGAAGGAGGAGGCCGATGCCTTTGGCTGTGCCGCGCTTGTTGCAAAAACTCTCCTGCAGGCGCACCGTGCGCATGAGGGCGATATTTTGGCGTTTCTGCCGGGGGAAGGGGAGATACGGAAGGCGGCGGAACTGCTTTCCGGTGCTCTCGGGGAAACGGCTGTTTATCCGCTCTACGGGCTCCTTTCCAATGACGAGCAGGCGCGGGCCATCGCCCCCAGCCGTCCTGGCGAGCGGAAGGTGGTCCTGGCAACGCCCATCGCCGAGACGTCCCTTACCATCGAGGGCGTGCGTGTGGTGGTGGACAGCGGCCTGTGCCGGAAAATGGTCTTCGACCCCCGGAGCGGGCTTTCCCATCTGGAGACCGTACGGATTTCCCTGGACATGGCCACCCAGCGGACGGGGCGTGCGGGACGTGTTGCGCCCGGCATCTGTTACCGTCTGTGGAACGTAGGTACGGAGGCCCGCATGGCTGCGGTGCGCACGCCGGAAATCCTGGAGGCCGATTTAGCCCAGCTGGTGCTGGACAGCGCCGTGTGGGGAGAGCGGGAGGTGGAACGCCTGCCGTGGCTCACTCCGCCGCCGCGTACGGCCATCGTCCATGCGCGTGAACTGTTGTTGTCTTTGGGGGCGATTGACGATGCTGGCCGCGTGACCGCCCGGGGGAAGGCTCTGTCCAAACTCCCGTGCCATCCGCGCATGGCGGCCATGCTTTTGTGTGCCCGAACCGGTCCGGAAAAGGCCCTTGCGGCGGACCTGGCGGCGCTGCTGGAGGAGAAGGACCCGCTCGCAGGGGAAAGGGATGTGGCCATTGACCGGCGTGTGGATGCCCTTCGGCATGGGCGGAATTCCCGGCCGTGGAGCCGTATTGCGCGGATGGCCCGCCAGTACGCGGACCTGGTCCAGGCCCCTGCCGATGATACTCCGGTGAAGCCCTATGAGGCCGGGCGGCTACTTGCCCAGGCGTATCCGGAGCGGATAGGAAAGGCCTGGAAGGAGGGAGTGGGCACGTTCCAGCTCGCTGGCGGGGAACTGGTGGCTGTGGATACTGCTGACCCGCTTGCCGGGGCGGAATGGATGGTGGCTGCGTCCATGCACCCGCGTGCCGGCGGGGTGGGGACGGTATTTTTGGCCAGCCCGGTGTCTCCGGAGGACCTTGCGGCCTTTGCGCAGGAACGGGACAACGTTTCCTGGGATGCCAAGGCTGGAGCGGTGGTGGCCCGTCGGGAACGGCGTATCGGCGTCATCCTGCTTTCTTCCAAGCCCCTGTCCGACAATGTGCAGGAGAAGGTGCAAGCGGTTATCTGTGAGGCGATTGTGCGAAACGGCGCCTCCCTGCTTTCCTTCGACGAGGAGGTGGGGAACTTGCAGCGGCGCATCGCCTTTGTCGCGCTCCGACATCCTGAGCTGGAGCTCCCGGCCGTGGATACGGACGCGCTCTGTGCCGATGCCCGCGAATGGGGGCCGCTCTTTATCGGCAAGGCAACTACCGCCGCCGAACTCAAACGGCTTAACGTTTGCGAAATTATCTGGAGCCGGCTTTCCTACAGCCAGCAGCAGGCAGTGGACCGCCTGGCGCCCACCCATGTCACCGTTCCCACGGGGAGCCATATTCGCCTGGAATACCGCCAGGGGGCTGAGGCCCCGGTCCTGCGGGTACGGCTGCAAGAGTGCTTCGGGCTACTGGACACCCCTGAGGTGGACGGCGCTCCGGTCCTGATGGAGCTCCTGTCCCCGGGCTACAAACCCGTGCAGCTCACCTCGGACCTGCGGAGCTTCTGGAATGGAACCTACTTCGAAGTCCGGAAAGAACTGCGCCGCCGCTACCCCAAGCACGCCTGGCCGGAAGACCCCCTCGCCGCCACCCCCGTCTGCGGTGTCAAGCGCTCCCAGTAGGCTGCTCGCCGCATTTGCACCTGGAGTGCTGTGTGGTACCCATTTTCTGCAATCGCGGTTTACGATTGATTCGCAGCCTCAACGTGGCTGTCAGGCAAAGACGTATGTTAAAGAAAATGCAAGAGCGCATGGGAACCCGCACAAAACCGTGTGTTTTTGTGCGCCGGGTGAAGCTGGAGCTTAGCTTCTCGCGCAAAAAACACTCTATTTGTGCGGGAGATTATGCTGGTAGGTGTTTCACCAACCGAAAATGTCAATTATATCGATTATGCTGGTAGGCTCTCACAAAAAAATGGGGCCGAATCCTCGGTCCCATTCTTTTGTGAGGACACGCAGATTTGAACTGCGGACCTCTTGCCTGTCAAGCAAGCGCTCTAAACCAACTGAGCTATGCCCTCAAAAGGAATGCAAAGATAAGGAATAAAATCCGATTTCCCAAATTTTTTTGCATCAGAAGCGGACTTCGATGGTGTAGGGCATGCGGACGGGGGAGCCGTCGGAGACTGCGGGCTTCCATTTGGGCGCGCTCTGCACCACGCGGACGGCCTCTGCGCGCATGGCCGGGGTGCCGCCTTTTACGGCCTGCACTTCCTGTACACCGCCGTTTCGGCCCACCACAAATCGGACCGAAACCGTGCCCGTAGCACCGTCAGCGGCCTTCTTCACATGCGCCTGCACCCAGGCCTTGAAGGCTTCCAGGCCTTCGGGACCAGCCTTTCCCTTGAAGGACGGCTTGCGCTCCAGGCGGTCGTAGAAGGAGAGGTGGTGCTCCGGACCGTCGGCCTTGCGGATCAGTCGCCCGTCTTTCATTTCCAGGGTGCTGCCGCCATAGACGGTGAATCGGCCCAGAACGGTGAGCGAATCTCCTTTGACGATGTCCAGCTGACCGAAGTTCTTGCCAGGCTGGGCCGGGTCCTGCAGGCCGTACACCAGCAGGGTGCCGGTGCGGTCTTCCAGGTAAAAACTGCCGCTGGAGCTGCTCCGGACCTTGGCCACCACGCCTTGCACCAGGTAGCTGGTGGTGTCGCCGGCGTGCAGCTTGAGGAATTCTTTCACGCTCAGCTGCCGGGGCTGCGCCAGGCAGAAGGCAGGTACCAGGGCCAGGAACAGAAGGAACTTTTTCATGCTATAGGTAATCTTCAAAATACTGCGTCACTTTGTCCATCAGGTGGATGCGGTTGCGCCCGAAGACATTGTGCTGCGCCTTGGGGTAGGGGAAGTAATCGACCGGAATTTCCAGGTCGATGCACTGCTGGATGAAGCTGAGGCTGTGCTCACACACCACGGTGTCGTCCATGGCGCCCTGGCAGATGAGGAGCTTGCCTTTGAGGTCTTTGGCCTTGCCGATAAGCGAGGTGGCGGCAAAGCCCTCCGGGTTAGTCTCCGGATTGTCCATGTAGCGCTCGCCGTACATGATTTCGTACCATTTCCAGTCGATGACCGGGCCGCCGGCCACGCCCACCTTGAAGGTTTCCGGGTAGGTGGTCATGAGCGAGATGGTCATGAAGCCGCCGTAGCTCCAGCCGTGCACGCCAATCCGGCTTTCATCCACGTAGGGCAAGGTTTTGAGCCAATTGATGCCCACCATCTGGTCCTTCATTTCCTCCTGGCCGCAACGCCGGTTGATGGCTTTCTCGAAGGCGGCGCCGCGGTTCTCGGTGCCACGGTTGTCCTGCACATACACCAGGTAGCCTTTCTGCGCCATGAGCATCTCCCACATGCGGATTTGCCCCAGCCAGCTGTCCTGCACCATCTGGCTGTGCGGGCCGCCATAGACATAGAGGATGACGGGGTATTTTTTCTCCGGATTAAAGTCCTTGGGGTAGATGAGCCGATAATAGTTCTGGAACTGGCCGTCTGCACTGGGAACGGTGCCCAGTTCCACCTGGCAGGAAGCATAGCCCACGAGCGGGTCCGTACCTTCGTACACCTTTTCGTTCACTTTCCCGTCCGTGGAGCGGCGATACACCTGATAGGGCGTAGAGGTGTTGGACCAGGCGTCCAGCAGCCACTGGCAGTCCGGGGTGAGCTGCACATGGTGCCAGCCGCGGCCGCTGGTGAGCTGCACGGGCTTGTGGAACTTGGCCTTCTGCACGGCCTTCTTTTTGGGCAGCTGGAGCTGCATCTTGTACAGGTGATTCTGCACGGGCGAATTTTCTGCCGATGTGTAATAGACAAAGGTGCCGTCGTTGTCCACGTACTCCAGGTCTGCCTGGGCGGTGGGAAGCCGGCGGATGGTGCCCAGGGTATCCACCAGGTACAGGTTGCGGAAACCGTCCCGGTTGTCGGTCCGATAGATGTACAGGTCCGTGCGGCCTTTGACCGGCCAGATGGGGTCCAGGGGCTCCACCCAGGCGTCGTTGTCCTCCGTGAGGAGGGTGCGGACAAAGCCCCCGGTGGCGGCGCTATACTGGTTCAGTTTGGCGTGGTGCTGGCTGCGGTCCACCACCTGGGCGAAGAGGTATCGGGCGTCAGGACTCCAGGAAAGGTTGGTGATGTAACGTTCTGTGGTAAAGTCGTTTACCTCAAGATAGACCGTTTTACCGGTGGCAAAATCGTACACGCCCACGGCCACCTCTTCCGAGTCCATTCCGTTCATGGGGTACTTGATTTGTTTGAGCTCGCCGGTACGGGTGTCAATATCCAGCAGGGGAAACCAGGTCACCTTGTTCTGGTCTTTCCGGTAGAAGGCCACCTTGCTGCTGTCCGGGCTCATGTACCAGCCGGCGTCTATTCCGAACTCGTTCCGGCTCACCGTTTCACCATACACCAGGTTGGGGCCGTCGGAGGGGGCTATCACAAAGTTTTCCTCGCGCACGTTGTCCCTGGCAAAGAGGCTGCCGCGGTCCGTGAAGAGGGTATAGCGCTCCTGGGCGGGTTCCTGGGGGTTATCGGCCAGGGTGCCATCGGCCTTTATGAACATGCGGGGGATGCGGGAATAGCCCACACCCTTGTAGATGGCTTCCTCCATGGTGAGGTCCTTGCCGCCGTGTGCGGGCTTGACGTCCAGCACGGTGTTCTGGGCAAACACCAAGGTACAGGCGAACAGCGCGCCTGCCAGGGTAAATAGTTTATTCATGGCCGATTACAGGAAAAGCGGACTCTCGTCCGGAACCGCATTCATGCTGGTCTCTTCCTCTACAGAATCCACGATGGCGCGTTCATAGCCGCGCCAGGGGAGGGCGCCCTTGTACTCTTTGTAGTGCACGGTGACGCGGAGGCCGGTCATGCGGATGAGTTTTTCCGCCACTTCCTTGTCGGCCACGGAGAATTTGAAATTCTTGGACTGGACGGTGCCGCTGGCGTTTTTGTTGCCGTAACCGGTGAGGATAATCTCGCCTTCGTAGGTCTTGAAGACGTAACCGGTGTAGGTGAGGGAATTGAGTTCGCCGGTTTTGGTGCCGTCGGAGAATACCCAGAAATACTTGAAATAACCAAAGCCGCAAAGGGCCAGCAGGATGACCAGGGTAATACCCAGCCCCGTGAAGCCTAAAATTTTACCAGGACGTGCCATAATTCATTCGTTTATCCTTACAAATATAATGAATATTTATTTGGGGGACAAATTCTGTCATCCCGAGGCCATGGGATCTGTTATCCTTCCGTGGCCGTGGGCTCTGCTGTCATCCCGAGGCCTGCAGGCCGAGTGTATCTCATTCCTGGATTGGTCGCTAACTCTCAGTCCCACAATGACTTCCGTATAATCCTCGGCTCCATTTGCGCCGAGGATTTTTAGCATCCCGCTCTGTATCAATCACTTACCGACCAGCTGAATGGCCCGGAAAACCTGCGTGAGGGTCCAGATGGTGGACCTTGGCGCAAAGATTTGCCCGGAAAACCTGCGTGAGGGTTCCGTCGGTGGACCTTGGCGCAAAGATTTTAGGGAAGGAAGAGGGTGTAGAGTTCGGCGGGGCCCAAGCCGTCGAAATAGTCGGAAACCGGGGCGCCCAAAATGGCGTCCGGGCGGGCTCCAATCAGTTTTTTTGCCAGTTCCATGGCCGGTTTGTTGCCCAGGAAATCGCCTCCAAAAGTCACGCGCTCGAACACACCGTTTTTGAGGGTGTAGTCAACCTGCACCGTGCCGCAGGGGAACTTTTGGCTGTTGCGGAAGCTGGCCTGTGGCGAATGCCCCCAGTTCCAGGCCCAGGTGCGGAATTTATGGTCCGCCATAAGGTCGATTTCCGCCCGTTGCAGCGGCGTGAGTGGCAGTTCCGGGCTACCATCGGCAAGAATGTCTTGCAAGGCCTTCTGGAATTCCGCAAGTGTTTGGAATTGAGGAAGATAGTATTTGAGGTTGGCCACGCGGCTGTGCACGGAGGCAATGCCTTTGGCGGCCAGCTTGCTGCCCGGAACGGCGAGCGCGTGGGTGAGCGTTTCCAAGTCTACGTCCCACATGAGGGTACCGTGGATCATCATGCGGTTTTTGCTCAGGCGTTTGGCGTAGCCCGAGCACTTGCGGCCATCGACCAGAATATCATTGCGGCCGGAAAGTTCCGCCGGGACACCCAGTTGCCGGAGCGTGCGGACCATGAGGGAGAAGGCGTCCTCCATTTCTGCGATGGGCCCGGCGATGCTGTAGTTCAGGTTGCCCATGTCATGGTACACCGCACCACCGCCCGTAACGCGTCTGGCGAGGGTTATATTGTTGGTTCCCAGGTACTTTACGTCCACCTCCGCGTACGGATTCTGGTTCAAGCC
>DFFY01000037.1:0-4433 GCA_002371115.1 Bacteroidales bacterium UBA3764 | reverse complement strand
CCCTCCAGGAGAAACTCATCGTGCGCCATGTTCCACTGCGGCTCCGTGCAGGTATTCACCACATACTTCATGGTCCAAAGATACAAAAATTTGCGTGAAGGTCCACTCGATGGACCCTCCGGCACGTTTTCCGGGCAAATTCAGCTGGTCGGTAAGTGATTGATACAGAGTAGGATGCTAAAAATCCTCGGCGCAAATGGAGCCGAGGATTATACGGAAGTCATTGTGGGACTGAGAGTTAGCGACCAGTCCAGGAATGAGATACACTCGGCCCTGCAGGCCTCGGTATGACAAGAAAGGATCCGGGCCTCGGTATGACAAGAAAGGAGCCGGGCCTCGGCAGGACAGAAAGGGGCGGGCTCAGATAACCCCGCTGCCGAGCATTTCGGTGGCGGCGTACCAGACGGCGAACTGGCCGGGGGAGATGCCGCGCTGGGGGGCGTCGAAGAGGATATACAGGCCGCTCGGGCGCATGATGAGCGTGGCGCTCTGCAGGGGCTGGCGGTAGCGGATGCGTACGCGGTAGCGGCGCAGCTCGCCTGGCTGCATCACAAGGTCCGGGCGAATCCAGTGAATCTCTTCCGGGGCCACGCGGAGGCAGAATCGGCTCAAACCCTTGTGGTGATGGCCTTCGCCCACATAGACGCGGTTGGCGTCCGTGTCCGTGGCAATCACAAACACCGGCTCCGAATGGCCGCCGATGCCCAGGCCCTTCCGCTGGCCGATGGTATAGAACTGCGCGCCCTCGTGCCGCCCCACAATGCGGCCGCAGGGATTCTCCTTGTAGCGCGTTTTCTTGACATGGTGTTTTCCGGACCGATAGGTTTCCGTCTCAAACTGCAGGTCATAGTGCAGGGGAGTGGCCAGGCGGGCCAGGTCTTCGTCCGATAAAGCGGAAATTGCCTCCTCCCGGAACGGACTCACGCCTAAGGGTTTACCGTCGCTGGTCAAAACCTTTTCTTCCGGTGCGTAATGCACCGTACGGTCCAGGGCCAGCCCCGGCTTCAGGAGCCCCGTCAGCGTCTCCTGCTGCCACGTGTACAACGGGTCCGTGGCGTAATACGGGTCCAGGACCTCCACTACATCGCCCTCCACGGAGGCCAGCTTTTGCTTCAGGAAAGTGGGCAGGTCCACCTTCCCCACAAAGCAGATGCCCTGCGAGTCTTTTTTCTCCGCGGAAGGAAGGTCCGCCTCCTTGGCAATGCGCCGCACTTCCGGCTTGGTTAGGTGGCCGATAGGAAACATCGCGTGGCTCAACTGCTCCTGCGTGAGCTGGCACAGGAAGTAGGTCTGGTCCTTGTTGGGGTCCGCGCCTTCCAAAATTCGATGGATTTTGGAAGGCACAGCAAGCGTTTCACGGACTGGGGGCCTAATCCCCCAGACCCCCTGTGTCGCTTCGCTCCGGGATTCCTTCGAGGCAACGGGAATCTCCTCCACCTGGCAGTAATGCCCGGTGGCCACGTAGTCCGCCCCATACTTGCGGGCAACGTCCCAGAAGGCGTCAAACTTGATTTCGCGGTTGCACAGCACGTCCGGATTGGGCGTGCGGCCCTTGGCGTACTCGTCGAACATGTAGTCCACAACGCGCTGGCGGTACTGCTTGGACAAATCCACAAAATAGAAGGGAATGCCAATCTTGCGGGCCACCATCTCCGCCACAAAGCGGTCCTCCTCCCACTCGCAGTCCCCGTGGAGGGTGCTGTCCGCGTCGTGCCAGTTTTGCATGAACATGGCAAAGACGTCGTAGCCTTCCTGCTTGAGAAGGTACGCCGCCACCGACGAATCCACGCCGCCGGAAAGGCCGACGCACACTTTTATTTTGCTCTTGTCCATACGGGCACAAAGTTACGCAAAAAATCCGTATCTTTGCCTTCCTATGGCGAGTTACCTGCAAATCGAGAACATTTCCAAGAGCTATGGCCCCAAGGTGCTGTTCAAAAACATCGGCTTCAATATCAATGAGGGCGATAAAGTGGCGCTCATTGCCCCCAACGGCACGGGGAAGACGTCGCTCCTGCGCATCCTGGCCGGTACCGATGCTTCCGATAGCGGCGGCAAGGTGCTCTTTCTCAAAGACATCCGCATCGCGTTCCTGGAGCAGGAATATGCCTATGACCCGGATAAGAGCATCTTCCGGCAAATCATGGACAGCTCCCGGAAGTGGACGGAGCACCTGGACCCGGACCATCAGTGGCAGTATGAGCTGAGGGTGACGCAGCTCCTCACCCAGTTCGGCCTTACGGACCCGGAAAAGCCCATGCGGGACCTCTCCGGCGGGGAAGTGAAGCGCGTAGCCCTCACGCAAATGCTGGCAAGCGAGGCGGACTTCTACATCATGGACGAGCCCACCAACCACCTGGACACGGACGCCATCGAATTCCTGGAAAGCCACCTCAGGCACAGCCGCTGCACCCTGTTCATGGTCACGCACGACCGCTACTTCCTGGATCGCGTGTGCAACACGGTAATGGAAATGGACCGCGGCAGCATCTATATTTATAGGGGCGATTACATGAACTTCCTGGAAAAGCGCCAGGAACGCATCGACAATTATAATGCGGAAACGGAAAAGGTGCGCAATCTCTACCGGCGGGAGCTGGAATGGATGCACGCAAGCCCCTGCGCCCGCACCGGCAAGGCCAAATACCGCAAGCAGGCCTTCTGGGACATCAAGGAGCGGGCCGATGACAGCTATGTCCAGCAAAAGGTGGACCTCTCGGAAACCCAGGCCAAAAGCACCTACCTGGGCAACAAGGTCATCAACTGCAAGGACGTGAGCTTCTGGTGGGAGAACAAGTGCTACCTGAGCCATTTCACGTATAATTTCCAACGATACGAGCGTGTGGGCGTCGTCGGGCGCAACGCCGCCGGCAAATCCACTTTCCTGAACCTCATCACGGGCGGATGGAAGCCGGAGCTGGGCGGCAGGCTGGAGGGCGTTATCGACCTGGGAGAGTCCCTCCGGATTGGCTATTATCACCAGAGCGGCATGCAGTTCAAACCCGGCCAGACGGTGCTGGAAACCGTGAATGACACGCATCTTTTGAGCCGATTCCTCTTTCCGCACGACATGCTGCAGAACCCCGTGGAGCGGCTGTCAGGCGGGGAGCGCCGGCGGCTGTACCTGCTGACCATCCTTATGCAGCAGCCCAATTTCCTCATCCTGGACGAGCCCACCAACGACCTGGACATTGTCACGCTGGAAATTCTGGAGGAATACCTGCTGGAGTTCAAGGGCTCGCTCCTCATCGTGAGCCACGACCGCCATTTCCTGGACCGCCTGGTGGACCATCTGTTTGTATTTTGTGGCGATGGCGTGGTGAAGGACTTCGTGGGCAATTACACGGAGTACCGGACGTTTATCAAGGACTATGAGGCCGCGCAGAAGAAGAGAGATTCACTCGGCCCCAAGGGGCCTCGGAATGACAAGAATGTCATACCGAGCGCCTCTTCTGTCATACCGAGCGAAGCGAGTGTATCTCCCGGGAAAAAACCTGTCATACCGAGCGCCTCTCCTGTCATACCGAGCGAAGCGAGTGTATCTCCCAAAAAGCGTAAGCTGAGCTGGAAAGAGCAGCAGGAGCTGAAGGCGCTGGAGGAGCGGCTGCCGGCCCTGGAGGCGGAAAAATCGGCCCTGGAGGAGGCGCTGTCCAGTGGAACCCTGGATGCGACGGCGCTGCAGGAGGCATCGACCCGCTATGGTGCGCTGCAGGTGGAACTGGACGCCGCTGAGATGCGCTGGCTGGAATTGTCGGAGATTTAGTGCATTTTTTTGCTGGGAATTCGCGTAGTTTTGTTATCTTTGTAGATGCGGTTCAGGATGCCCGCATCATTTTAATTATTGAGAATTATGGCAAAAGAAGCAGAAGGCGCCTCGGTGAACGCCGCCAAGTTGAAGGCGCTCCAGGCAACAATCGACAAGATTGAGAAAGATTACGGTAAAGGCACCATCATGAAACTGGGAGACCAGCCCGAATGGGACGCTTCCCAGGTGATACCCAGCGGTTCCATTGCGCTGGATCATGCGCTGGGCATCGGCGGTTATCCCAAGGGCCGCATCATAGAGATTTACGGACCGGAGAGCTCCGGTAAAACCACGCTGGCCATCCATGCCATTGCGCAGGCGCAGAAGGCGGGCGGCATTGCGGCCATCATCGACGCAGAACATGCGTTCGACCGCACCTATGCCAAGGCGTTGGGCGTGGACCTGGACACCCTCCTCATTTCCCAGCCGGACAACGGCGAGCAGGCCCTTGAGATTGCGGACAATCTCATCCGCAGCGGTGCCGTGGACATAGTGGTCATCGACTCCGTGGCTGCGCTTACCCCGCGCGCGGAAATTGAGGGCGAGATGGGGGACAACAAAGTGGGGCTCCAGGCCCGTCTGATGTCCCAGGCCCTGCGCAAGCTCACGGCCAACATCTCCAAAACCA
>DFFY01000017.1 GCA_002371115.1 Bacteroidales bacterium UBA3764 | reverse complement strand
TCATCCTGAAGAAGAGGATCACCACTACCGAGGCCAAGGCTAAGGCCCTGAAGCCTTATGTAGAGCCCCTCATCACCAAGTCCAAGGAGGACACCACGCACTCCCGCCGCGTTGTTTTCAGCTATCTGAAAGACAAGGAGGCAACCGCAGAACTTTTCCGCACCATCGCCCCTAAGGTGGCAGACCGTCCCGGTGGATACCTCCGTATCCTCCACACCGGTTTCCGCAGCGGTGACGCCGCCGAAATGGTTCTGGTAGAGCTGGTGGACTTCAACGAGGCCGCCCTGGCTTCCACCAAGAAAGAGGCCAAGAAGACCACCCGTCGCAGCCGCGCCAAGAAGGCCGAAGCCGCTCCTGCAGAGGAAGCCGCTCCCGCCGCTGAAGCTCCGGCAGCCGAGTAATCCCGAGTCGCCCATAAAAAATGCCCAACCATCTCCATGGTCGGGCATTTTTTTGTGCAAGGGGGTACAAGTGAAAAAAAAATTTAGTAACTTTGAAAATTGTAAGCCGATAATTATTAACTAAAACTATAATACCATGTCTCAAACAAAGAGTAACAAGAATCTGGTTGCCATCGTTACGATGTGCTTCATCTTTGCGATGATTTCTTTCGTGACCAACATGGCGGCGCCCTTTGGTGTCATCTGGGGCAATCAGTTCCCCTGGGCCAGAACGACGGGTAACCTGATGAATTTTGCCGCCTACCTGTTCATGGGTATCCCTGCCGGTAAAATGCTGATGACCGTGGGCTATAAGAAAACCACCCTCATCGCCTTGGCAACGGGCTTCGTGGGCATTTGTATCCAGTACCTCTCCAGCTTCAGTTTCCTGGGAGGGCTCGCCATTTATGTGTACCTGCTGGGCGCCTTCGTGTGCGGTTTCTGCGTGTGTATGCTCAACACCGTAGTGAATCCCAGCCTGAACAGCCTGGGTGGCGGCGGCAACCGCGGCAACCAACTCATCCAGACGGGCGGCACCCTGAACTCCCTCACCGGAACGCTCACGCCTATGCTCATTGGTGCGCTTATCGGCACTGTTTCTGCCAACACTTCCATGGCCGATGTCACTCCGTTGCTGTTCATCGCTATGGGTGTATTTGCGCTGGCCTTTATCATTATCTCCTTCGTTGATATTCCGGAACCCGCCAAGGAACGCAAAAACGTTAAATATGAGCACTCCGCTTGGAACTTCCGTCACTTTGTGCTGGGTGCTGTGGCCATTTTCTTCTATGTGGGCATTGAAATCGGCATCCCTATGTATGTTAACTTTTATCTTGCCGATGCATCTGAAAAGGGGGCAGGTATTTTGGTGAACGGCGCAGCCATCGGTGGTGCAATTGCCGCAGTGTACTGGCTCATGATGCTGGTAGGGCGTTTCTCCAGTACGCTCATTTCCGGTAAGGTGAGCACCCGCGCCCAAATGACCTGTGTAAGCTCTGTGGCCATCGTGCTGGTCTTGGCTGCCATCTTCTCGCCCAAGAGCATTACTGTAAGTATGCCCGGTTATAGCGTGGCCGACGGTATCGCCATGTTCCAGGTTCCGCTCAATTGCCTGTTCCTGGTGCTTTGCGGCCTGTGCACCTCCATCATGTGGGGCGCCATCTTCAACCTGGCAGTCGAGGGCCTCGGAAAATACACGGAAGCCGCTTCCGGTATCTTCATGACCCTTGTCGTGGGCGGTGGAGTAATGCCCTACATTCAGGATTTCCTGGCCAAGGGCCTGGGTTACATGAACAGCTACTGGCTGGTGGTGGCCATGCTGGCATACCTGCTGTACTATGCCGTCATCGGCTCCAAGAACGTTAACAAAGACATTCCTGTGGACTAATCTTTCTGAATATGGCACAAGACTTAGTAATTGGTATTGATGTAGGTGGACAGACCACCAAATGCGGCATTGTGGATGCCCGTGGTACCGTTGTGGAACAGACGGTTATCCGTACGGATATCTACGAAACGGTAGAACCTTTTGTGGCCGAACTGGCAGAGGCCCTGAACCGCATCATTGCGTCGGCCAAGGCAGAAGGACGGATTCGTGGCATCGGCGTAGGTGCACCTAATGGGAACTATTATACCGGTTGCATCGAGAGCGCACCCAACCTTAAGTGGGCCCATAACCGCGTGGAGTTCGCCAAGCTCCTGAGCGAGCAGATGAACGGCATTCCGGTGTCCCTGACCAACGACGCCAACGCCGCTGCCGTAGGTGAAATGACTTATGGTGCCGCCCGCGGCATGAAGAACTTTATCATGATTACCCTGGGCACCGGCGTGGGCTCCGGTATCGTCATCAATGGCGAGGTGGTCTATGGCCACGACGGCTTTGCCGGCGAGCTGGGACATACCTGCGCCGTGCGTCACAACGGCCGCCAGTGCGGCTGCGGCAAGCATGGCTGCCTGGAGGCTTACTGCAGCGCCATAGGCGTAGCCCGCACCGCCCGCGAATGGCTGGAAATGAGCGACGAGCCCTCGGAACTCCGTTCCCTGGACCGCATCACCTCCAAGGACGTGTACGACGCCGCTAAAGACGGGGACAAGATGGCTCTCAAAATCTTTGCCTTCACCGGCCGCATCCTGGGTGAAAAGCTGGCCGACTTCATTGAGTTCTCCGCTCCGGAAGCCATCGTGCTCTTCGGCGGACTGGCCCGTTCCAAGGAGTTCCTCACGGAGCCCATCCTGGAGGCCATGAATGCCAACGTCCTGCCCCTGTGGCGGAACAAGGTGAAACTCATCTACTCTTCACTGAAGGAGTCCGATGCCGCCATCCTGGGTGCATCGGCCCTGGCCTGGGAACTGTAATGAGAGGCAAGGTACAACTTCTGATGGGGGCGCTGGCAGTGGCCGGCGCCTTCCTTGTTTCCTGCGCGCAGGGGCCCCGAGTGGATGAGGCCAAGGTGGAGCAGGCGCTTTCGCAGATGACCCTGCGGGAGAAGGTGGGACAGTTGTTCTTTCTCCGGGTCGAGGCCCTGGACACCACCATCCACTATGTCTCCAGCGATGAGCTGCCTGCGTACGAGACGCAGGCGGTGAATGATCGCATGCGCGCCCTTGCGGCCGATTATCCGCTGGGGGGAATCATCCTCTTTGCACACAACATCAAGGATCCGCAGCAGCTGGCGGCATTTCAAAAGGACCTGCGTGCCTTGCCCGGTCATCCGCTGCTGAGCATCGACGAGGAAGGGGGGCGCGTGGCCCGGCTGGCGCTGAACCCGGCCTTCGGCCTGCCCCGGTACGAGAGCATGACGGCATTGGGCAGCACCCGTGCAGTGAGCAAAGCGTCCCATACCATAGGCACGTATCTGGCCAAGTACGGTTTTGACATTGATTTTGCGCCCGTGGCCGATGTGAACACCAACCCGCAGAATATTGTCATCGGCACGCGTGCCTTTTCCGATAACCCCCAGGTGGCGGCCAAACGGGTGAAGGCTTATGTCAAAGGCCTGCAAAAAGCGGGCATCCTGGGCTGCGTGAAGCACTTCCCGGGGCACGGGGATGTCCATGCCGATACCCACTTTGGCTATGCTGTGAGCGGCAAGAGCTGGGAGGAACTGGCCGCTTGTGAGATGCTGCCCTTCAAGGCAGGCATCGAGGCTGGCGTGCCGCTGGTGATGACGGCCCATATCGCCGTTCCGGCTGTTACCGGCACCGAACTGCCTTCCACGCTGTCTTCGGTGGTGCTGCAGGACAAGCTCCGCGGGGAGCTGGGCTTTGACGGCGTAATCATTTCCGACGCCCTGGAGATGGGGGCTATCGCCCGGCAGTTCCCGGTGCCTGAGGCCTGCGTCCTGGCCCTGGAGGCTGGCGTGGATGTGCTGCTGTGCGTGAAAGACTATCCGGCATGCTTCCAGGCGGTGATGGATGCCATTGCGCAGGGAAGACTGACGGAAGCCCGTATCGATGAGAGCGTTAAGCGTATTCTGCGCCTCCGTCAACAATCCATGGGCTACAAAGAAAAGTAAAAAAACTTGCAAAAAAGTTTGCAAGTTCAAATTTTTGCCGTATATTTGCAGTCCCGTTCAGCGGGAAAGTTCTTTGAAGCGGAATTTTTGTGCAAGCCGAGTGAAGAAAGATTTCTTTCTTCCGAGGCGCAGCCAAAAATAGCGTAAATTTCGAAGAAATTTGCGGAAATAGCTCAGTTGGTAGAGCACGACCTTGCCAAGGTCGGGGTCGCGAGTTCGAGTCTCGTTTTCCGCTCCAAAACAAAAACAGCAGTCCTTGTGGCTGCTGTTTTTGTTTTGCGGAAGACTCGAACGAAGCGACCCCAGTCCCCTGAGGGGACCGCCGCGGAGCGGCGAGGGGGTAACGTTTTACGAATTTATCTGGCGTAGAACCGCCATTGGGTCGTACTGTGATAGGTTTCACCGGGTCGGAGCACAGTGGAAGGGAACCGGTCTTGATTGGGGCTGTCTGCGAAATGGATGGTTTCTAGAAGCATCGCGGTGAATTTATCAACTGGACCGTATTTCCCTTGCAGGCTGCCGTTGAATCCCCGAGCAGTGTATGTAAGCAATGCCGGTTCCGTCGTCCATGTCTCCACGCCACGGCCACTGCGCGGGTCGTATAGGTCCGCAGCTTTTCTCAGTGTTCCGTCCCAATCTCGTATACACCAGCAGGCTGACATGCCGTGCATGATTTCCAGCTGACGTGAACGCATGTCAATCCGATAATCCACGCGGTGTGGCTGTCGAAAATCAAAAGGTGTTCCCTCCACTGGCAGAATGAGATCCGGACACATTTGCAGGTTATTCTGGATGCAGGAATCTGCTTCTACTGTCAGCAATTGTTCCATGACGTATGAGCCATGTCGGGCACCATGAAGATTAAAAAAAGAGTGGTTGCTCAGATTGATGACGGTGGGTTTGTCCGTTGTTGCCTCGTAATCGACTTGAACTATGTTATCCTCCGTTAACCAATAGGTTACAAAGCAATCGCAGTTTCCCGGGAACCCTGATTCTCCATCCGGGCTGAGACGATGCATCCTTACTCCCACACGCGAAGATTCCCTTACAATTCCGCTTTCCCAGAGGAATCGGTCGAAGCCTTGGGAGGCTCCATGGCATTGCACGGGCTCGCCATCCAGGGTTTCATTGGCTTCAAGCTTGTATTGTATTCCGTCCAGTGTAAAGGAAGCGTGATTGATACGGTTCCCATACCGGCCGATGATACACCCCATGAAGCGTTCCGGCCGTCCCTTTTCGAAAGTTGCCAGGTCTCCCGGTCCTACAATGACATCTTCCATCATACCGTTCCGGTCAGGCATGACAAGACTCACGATACGCGCTCCGTAGTCGGTTACGGAGAGGGATGCTCCTGCGGAATTTGTCAAGTGATACAAAGTTGCTTCAGTCCCGTCAGCCAGTGTTCCGAAACAAGTTTCTTTAATTTCTAATGCGGGCGCGTGACAAGAAGACAGGACAGCCAGAAAGAGCCATACCGGGAATACTTTTGTTCTGAGGTGCATGACATTCGTATTATTATGACGCAAAATTAACTGAATAATAGATTGGAGCGACGGCGAAAATGTAACAAAACGCTCAAAAAACAACCCGGATTTCCCTTCGGGTGAAAGAAAGGTCGGGTCGAAGGATTTATTTGTGACCTTTGTTTTACAAACAAACCGCAATGAATCGACCACATTTTTATTATCCGTTTTTGGCTTTGTCCATTCTGTCTTGTGCCAAGGTGAGTGAGGTACAGGACACCACGATGGAAATACGTCTCGTCCAGGCGCCTGTTACCAAAACCCATCTGGGGGAAACCGATGGACGATTTCCTGTTTATTGGACTTCCGGGGACCGAGTTCTCGTCAATGGAGTCATCTCTGCGCCCTTGGATTTGGGCTCCGATGTTTCAGTCAGCGAGGCAACATTTAAAGTCAACAATGTTGAACCTCCTTATAAGGTACTCTATCCGGAATCAGTCTATGCCGGCATGGATGAGAATGGATACGTGTTGAATCTCCCGACAGACCAGTTGTGGACGAAAGGCAGTTTTTCTGAGGGGAGCGATCTTCTGTGGGGAGAAAGTGCAGACGAAGGAGCACCGGTAACCATGCATCATTTGGCGGGCATCGTACGCCTCTCTCTGACCTCGGCTGATGCGTATGTCATCAAGTCACTCTCCGTCTCCAGCCTGGATGAAATCCCGCTTTCAGGCCGTTTTTCATTGAAGGACGGGAACCTGTCACCGCTGGAAGGAGAAGGAATTCACTTGGTTTTACCGGAAGGAGGTGTCGCTCTTGGCAGTGAGCCTGTGGATTTCCATATCGCCATTCCGGCTGGCATCTATCCCTCCGGCCTGGATTTCACTGTTGTATGTATCAATGGAAAAGTTCTGCATTGCCAATGGCTTCGACCTTCGGAAGGAGCAAATCCCGGGATTGCCGTAAAGGCGGGATCCATCACGTTGTTCTCTCCGATGGAATATCAGCCGGATGCATTTGAGATTTATTCAGCAGAAGACTGGGAGGCTTTTGCTGCGGCATGTAACGGTGGGAACTGGGAAAAAGACTGGCTTTCAAGGGATGGCACCGTCCATATTGGTGCAGACTTCTCGGCAACATCTTTGACACCGCTTACGTCTTTCTCCGGTGTGCTGGACGGACGTGGTCACACGATTACGCAGACAGCCGCAACCTCTCCGCTCGTCAAGACCCTGACAGGGACCATTAAGAATCTGACCATTGCTGGCGACAACAACCCGGCTGATCCCGGAAAAACAGGAGCCAGCGTTTTTACCGGAACTCTTAACGGTGGATTGATTGAGAATTGTGTCAATCAAGCGACGATAACAGTTCAGAAAACAGCGTCGGCCATTGTCGCAGGTGCGTTTTGCCGTACATTCAGTGGCGGCGGCATCGTTTCATGCAGGAATGAGGCCGACCTTACTATTATTGCAGACATCTCATCGGCCGATTATCCGGTCGTGGCAGGCGGCTTTGTCGGTATTGTCCGCGACCTTTCCGAGGTGGCGCTCGTCAAAGATTGCCAGAATCAGGGTCAAGTGACGGTGAGTTTTGTTAAGCCGGCCGCCAAGAAAACCAGACCTGTCAATGCGGGATATGCCGGCATCGTTGCCAATGTCATCTCTGGCGACAGAGAAAAGTATCTTCGAATAGAATCCTGTACCAACCACGGAAATATCGATGTCCATTACGAAACCGATCCGACAGATTGTAATGCACTTCTGTCCGGCGCAGGCGGCATACTTGGGTTGAGTACGGCTCTCAGTAAAACCGGAGCCGGTTTTTCAGACAGTGCCGGGACGCAGGGAAGTTACTATTTGGAACTTGAAGATTGTGTCAATGATGGAATAATCAGCAATCAGCTGGTTGAGAACGGCAGCTCTTCCGATATCTATCGAATCTATGCCGGAGGTGTTGTGGGCGTACTGAGCGGATACAAGGATGATTTCTGTCCTGTAACCTCCTGTTCCAATTACGGAAAAGTCATACCCTATGAAGGTGCCGCTTATGGCAGGGCTTCCTTCAGTTCGGCTTCCGGTGGACTGGCAGGTTATGCCACTTATACTACGTTTACAGGATGCACGGTCAAAAGTTCTCAGGTAGGGACGTTGAAACGGCAGGCTTACGCCGTGAGCAGCGGTGTGGCCCTGTCGAACCGTACAATCAGGATGTCCGGCTGTAGAATCTTTGCGAACCAGCAGCTTATCCGTACCAAAGATTACGGAGAGAATAGTTATAGCCTTGCTCTCACCCTTTCCACAAAGAATGCGCAAGGGAATACAACGCCCTCCTATATCAATTTGGAAGGGACGCTGATAGAAAACTGTTCCTTCGGAGGCTCCGTTACTTATAATATAACGCCGGTGCTTTATTCAGTCAAAGACGGATTCGGGGATATGGAGACGATGGATTTTACCGCGTCCAATTTTTCAGGATATATCTGCTCCCCTTCATATGGCGGTTCCCAGGTGTCTTCTGTCGGCAATATATGGTGGAATGGAGAATAAGATAAGACCATGAAACAATTTATTAACATATTGGCATTAGTCGGTTCCCTTTCTCTTTTCATGGCTTGTGAGAAGGTGAAAGATACGGGGGCGGACATAGATTTGAACGGGACAACCCATTTGAATGCTTCCGTTGAGGATATCTTGATTTCCGGGGCGGAGACATCCCTCTGGGGCAAGGGAGACAGAATCGGAGTTTTTGCATCCGAGGCGGGTGTAAATGTTCCATGGTTTGTGAAAAAGGATGGCATAGGGGCCTCGGAATCCGTTTTTTATGGGGAGAAAGTAAAAGGGAAACTGATCAGGGCTTATTATCCCTATGTGGAGGGTTTGGACGCTACTTTTGACGCTATTCCTTGTGATTTGGCGTCAAAGCAGGTCTTTGACCCCGGAATCGGAGCGGTCCCGCAGTTCTTGCGTTACGCGGACCGTGTTTTCGCCCATCAGGAAAACGGATCCCTCCATTTCGCATATCCCTTTGGAATGCTCCAAGTCGAGGTTCAGCTGGAAGGGGCTATAACGGTCAAAGAAATGGCACTGTTCAGTGATGAGGCGCTGTCCGGACGTTTTGTGGTGGATAGGGAAGAGAAGCTTTCGGGGACCTCATCGTCGGCCCATTCAATTAGCCTGATGCTTCCGGAGGAGGGCGTTCCGGCCCGTTTGGGTCAGGAATATTCAAAATTCTTATTTGTGCTTCCGCCTCGCCAATACGAGCGAATCGATCTGCGGATGTCCACGGCTGACGGCGAAACCTTGGAAATACGTTTAAAGGACATCACGATTCCTCGCATCGAAAATCAATCGTTCCATGTTGCGGCAGTTTCGGTTGGAATATCCGGTATTCCAGAGTTGAATCCCGAAAATGGTTATTTGGAGGTGCTATGAAAAAGAGTATAATTTATTCTTGTTTAACGGTGTTTCTCCTGTTGCCGGTTTCTTGCAGGCAGCAGGGACCGGAATATGCATCCGGTAAGAACTTGGGACAAGTGTACCTGTCTCCGGAGGGCGGCAAACTCAGTGTTTTGGTGTCCTTGAATAGTTTGTGGCGGGTCGCAACGGATGCGGATTGGATCCGGCTCGATGGTAATGGCGGGAATGGACAGAGCGCGTTCACGCTTTATTACGAAGCGAACAAGTCCGATATTATTTCTTCTAAGCCACTGCGAAAGGCCAACATCATTATCCAAAGGATTGAAGAACAAGTAGCAGATACGCTGTCGGTTCTGCAGCAGGGCGCTCCGGATGGCACTGATTACGGCAGTGTCGTCCAAGACAATTACCTGGAGTTTTTGATTCCGGAGCTCAAAACCCGTAAGGTCCTGTATGCCAATCTTCAGGGCGCGGATGCGAATCAGACGAAGAAGTGGATGGAAACCGGTGGATATGACTGGATTGCGGCTTATGATCCGGACCAAATCATCAGCGCGAACGATGACCATGTCATCAGAGACGGAGCCTTCATCTTAAGTACATCAGAAGATTATCCAAAGAAGACCTCATCAGGAGAATCTTTTCTTACGGCTCAAGTGGATGGGTGGAATATGGTGGTTGCGGATTTCGAACCGGAGGAGGATGCCGGCCGGCAGTACGGCCGGATAAAGGACCTGCTGGACAGTGGATACAATCAGCCCTTGTCGGGTGATTTGTGGATCATTGGCGGCTCTTTATACTATTTCAGTGTGATGGAAGCCGGTTATCCGAATACCCCGGGCTGGTATCCGAAAGATCCGGCAGACGCGCTGTTCGATGCAGATCGTTACGCATGGGAGTGTAATCTGTACGACAGTATTTATCTGACGCACAAGACATTCAATACAAGCTATTCTGCGGGCGAAAAAGCTTGGAGAGCAGATTATGCCTATGTATCGGCATCGGCATGGAATCATCTGGCCGCCGTCGAGACCATCCCTATGGAAGAGGCAGGCCTGCAACATGCTCCTTGTGTCCTGACCATTAAGTATTAAAGGCATGAAACAATTATACTGCATACTTATCAACTTGTTGATTCCGGTGTTGGTTGTCTCGGCCCAGGATTTTCGTATCGGCGGCAAGGTTACTGATGAAAACGGAGAAGCGCTGATTGGCGTTGCCGTCCTTGACAAGGGGAATAACCAGAATTATGCCATCACGGACGACAAAGGACTGTTCAATATCGAAGTCCGGGAAGGGACGGTCCTCGAGTTTTCTTTTCTCAACTACCAGACGGTAACCCGCCGGATTTCAGACAAGCGGAGCCTCCATGTCATGATGGAGCCGGAAAAGCAGGTGCTGGACCAAGCGGTTGTCATCGGTTACGGTACTTCCAAAAAATCTGATCTGACCGGGGCCGTGGCTGTGATAGACATGGAAGATATCCACAACTCTCCGACAACCAATGTTTCTCAGACTCTGCAGGGTAGGATTGCCGGAGCCGACATCGTTTCGGGCAGCGGAGAGCCGGGGGAATCCGTCAGCATCCAGATTCGGGGCGCCCGCTCGATCTCGGCCGGAAATGAACCGCTGATTGTCGTGGATGGCGTCATGGATGCCGTTTCGGATTTGGGCGAACTCAATCCTGCGGACATTGTCTCCATCAGTGTGCTGAAAGACGTCTCTTCAACCGCTATTTATGGCGCACGCGGAGCCAACGGTGTCATCTTGGTAACGACGGACAGCCGTCAGAAATCGGATGCCAAATACAGCGTCTATGTCAAAAGTACGACGGGCATATCCCGGATTGCGGGAACGCTGGACCTGATGAATGCGACTGAATATGCTGACTGGATGAATATGGTTCGACTGGCCAATTCCAGTGCGCTTCAGTACCTGCCTCAACAGAAAGGCGGTTCCTATCCGTACTACGATCCCCGCTTGTCCGGTGAAGGAACGGACTGGGTGAAAACCTTGTCCCAGACGGGTATCTATAACGAACAGTATGCCCGTGTCACCGTCAAGACGAATAACACGACCATCATGGGAAGTTTCGGTTACAACTATAACCGAGGAGTCGTAATCGGATCGGATTTCGGCCGTTATACCGGTTCCCTCAACGTGGATACGAAACTGGGCAAGATGGTTTCGATGGGTGTGCGGACCCGCTATATGTTCTTTGATGTGAACCGGACCAATGCCACCATCAGCGGAACGGACACCAATGCGGCAATCTATCTGAGCCCATTGCTGGACAAGGAAAGCACGTGGAATCAATATGGGTATGAAGACAGCCAGGGAGCGATTTTCAACAACCCTTATCTGTGTGCCCGTGAAATCACAAATAAGGCGGAGAAGTGGAATCTGCATATTGCACCTTGGGTCCAGTTGGATTTCAAGGGCGGTTTTGTGTGGAAAAGTTCCGTGTCTTTCGGGCACGACAATAATTTTGACAGGGTCTATTCCCCCTCCTATCTTCCTGTGGCCCAGGCCCGTCGCACTGGCGGAACGGCGACAAGGCGTTATTGGGATGAGATTCGTATCTTGAATGAGAACACGTTGACGTGGACAAAAAACATCGCCGGAAAACAGCACTTGAATGCGCTGGCCGGGTTTACCGCGTCCTATACTCGGTCCGACTATAGTACTTATTCAGGCACCGGATTCTTGAATGATGAAGTCGGGCAGTACGACATGACCGGAATCTACAATACGGCGAACTGGTATGGCAGTTCCTATCATAATATCAAGACAACGATGTCAGTCCTGGGACGGATCAATTACGATTATGACCGTCGATATTACCTGACACTTACTGTCCGTGCCGATGGCGCCTCGAATTTTTCGGAATCCAACAAGTGGGGATTTTTCCCTGCGGCGGCATTCCGGTGGTCCATCGTCAATGAAAAGTGGCTGAGAAATGCCACGTGGCTGAATGACCTTTCCCTTCGCCTGAGCGTCGGGAGCAGTGGAAATGATGCCATCTCCAGTTATCAGTCGACACCGACTGTCTCATCCAATCGTAGTTCCTGGGTATTCCGTGACGGATACTTGCTGGTCACCATGCCTTCCCGTCTTGCGAACTCTCATTTGACCTGGGAAACGACGACTTCTTGGGACCTGGGCCTCAATTTCTCGGCATGGCGGTCTCGTGTCAGCCTTGAAGTGGATGCGTATTATTCCACGACGAAAAACCTGCTGCTCAGCGTACGGAACTCCCAGACGACGGGTTACAGTTCCTATATGGATAATCAGGGAAAGACGAGGAATGCCGGTGTCGAAGTGCTGTTGACTACAAAGAATATCCAAAGCCGGAATTTCAACTGGTCTTCAACGTTGACTTTCTCCCACAATGACCAGCAGGTGCTTGACTCCGGCGCGGGGGATGAAGTCGTTCCCACCTATGTCAATCCAAGAAGCAGTACGGAATATCTTTATGGATATAAGACAGGCTATCCTGTCAATGCCCTATGGGGATACCAGTATGAAGGGGTATGGCATAATCAGGATGAGATCAACCGGAACAATTACACCCATACCTATGCTTCTGTCATCAAGGATGGCGCGAACGGAAGCAATATCGGGCGCGCTCGTTACCGCGACATCAACGGGGATGGCAATCTGGACCAGAACGACATCGTGTACCTGGGCAGCTCCGATCCTGTCGCTTACGGAGGAATACAGAACGATTTCACTTTCTGGGGCAAACTCAAGCTGGGGGTATTCGTGACCTGGTCGGCCGGTGGAAAGATGTACAACCTGTCAGAATTGTATATGGGCTCGACGCTCGGAAGCTACAATAAGTACAGATACGTTCTGGATGCATGGCATCCGGTCCGGAATCCGGAATCGAACATTCCTCGCCCGAATTACGATGATGGACTCGGCTCGGATTTCCAAATCCATGACGCCTCTTTCCTGCGTTTGAAGACCGTCAGCGTGAGTTACAAGATTCTGTTGAGCCGCTGGTCGCGCATCTTCAAGACCCTTGAAATCGGTCTCACCGGTGAGAATCTCTTGCTGCTCAAGCACTACAATGGTTTTGATCCGGATGTCTCCACCGGAGGAAGTGTGCGCCGGTTGGACAATGGGTCATTCCCGCGTCCCAGAACCTATACATTGGATCTGCAATTAAAATTTTAGGAGGGAAAGTATGAAAAAATCGATAACTGTTTTCGCTGTTTTGACCCTTCTTGCCAGTGCGTGTTCGTTGAAAGAAGACATGCGTGGATATGCCCGCTACGATGCTTATTATACGACATTGCAGCAGTGTGAGACAGGGGTGAATGCCTGCTATAACTTGATTCGTTCCCAACTGTCCGGGACCGGTTTCTGGGAGGCGACGGAGTGTACGACGGACCTCATGTTCTTGAACCTGTCTAATCAGTACAACGCGACATTGGACATTTCGCCGACCAAACCTGCCATCGCTTCGACCATCTGGCAGTATAGCTACATGGGCGTCATGCGGGCCAATGGCATGCTGGCGGCCATGGACAGGAACATCCAGAAAGGAAACTATACAGAAGCGGAGGCGCTTCCTTATAAGGGTGAACTCATTGTTCTACGCGCCTTCTTCTATTATCTTCTTACTTCCACCTTCGGTGATGTGCCATATTACACTTGTGAGGTGACGGAAGAAAACCGGGCTGAAATCGCACGGCTACCCAGAATGAGCGCGAATGATACGCGGAATGCTCTCATCGAAGAACTGAAACATTATCTGTATCCAACAACCGCGGGTGGCCTTGGAGCACTCCCGCTCAAACGTTCCTATGACGAGCCTTTTGAGAATCGGCTTGGCGCTGCCGCAGGCCTGCTGATTGCCGGGAAGTTCTGCCTATGGAACCACCGCTGGGACGACGCCGTCGAAGTGCTGGAAGTGTTGGAGGATATTTACGGGGAGTTCGCCTCCAATCCGGAAGAATTCGGCAAGCGGTATCCTCTGACGGACGTGCCCTTCGGCAACAAATATACGAAGGAGTCAATTTTTGAAATATCGAATGTTTATGAGGAATATGGTATGCAGGCGACAGGGGGGCTCGCCCTGTTTACCACTCCGGGCAAAGGAAGCAAGCTGATCAGTTATGAGGATGAAGAAGAGTTTACGGTAAGTGATATCTATAACGGGATAGGGATTCCTGAACTGGGCGCTTACAGTCGGGTCAGCATCTCCGCCAGACCTACGACATACTATTATAACACGGTTCTTCCTTATTATTCAAAAGATCTTCGCAGCGGGGAGTATTCTGCTGGGTCGGAAGTCGCCAGAGGTGGCTCCGGCAACCTGGCCTGGCGCTGGTCCGGTTTTGCAGAGTCGGACACGGAACGTCTTCCTGAAGACCGTGCAGCCCGTTGGTTCAACTCGTGCAACAAAGCCAATTCCAGACCTTGGCTGGGTAATAAGTTCTGGAGCTTCGGAATGTACTATTCGGCCGATAATAATAACTATAAGTTTTTCAGATACGCTGATGCCTTGTTGATGCTGGCGGAAGCCCATCTGAACGCGGGGCATCCGGACAAAGCTGCCTCTTATCTGAACATTACGCGCACAAGAGCCGGTTTGGACAAGATCAATCTCGATTATGTCGGAGGCTCTTCCGAGGCCTTCATGGAAGAAATCCGTCTGGAAAGGGCTCGTGAGCTTTTCGGAGAGTATCAGCGGAAGTTCGACCTGGTTCGATGGGGTATCTGGTACGAACGCACTAAGACCTATAATGACGGAATGTATCTCCCCGGATTCATCCGTCCCTATCATGAATACTTGCCCATTCCGGCAGAACAAATTACCTATTCCGGAGGGGCTCTTGATAACCATGCTTATGGACAGTAAACTCATATCCAAGATATTGCTGGCCCTGTTGCCTCTTTTCCTGCTCACTGGCTGTGAAAAGAAGTGGGTGACGGGCATTGAACTGGGCGTGAACAGCACCCGGATTAACGTGGCCGATCAAAAGGAAGGGGATCTCATCATCCCAGTTTATTCAAATACGGTTTGGGCGGCCACCGTCACCCAGGGGAGTGACTGGCTGTCGCTGGAGAACGCTGATGGCAACGGTCACGGTTATTTTGACGTACATTATGGCATGAACGAAGCTGATCCCGCTAGAATCGGCAAGATTCGCATCGTGGCGGGCGAGCATGCCGTCACGGTACATATCGTTCAATCAGGAATGGCGAGAGGGGCTTCATCCGTAAGTGATTTGGAACTGTAATATGAAAAGATTGATTATACTACTTGCTGCCGCCGGTCTTCTCTTCTCCTGCACGAAAACGGAGGAAAAGGTCGCCGTATTTGAATTGGGAACAACTGAAGAGTCACTGGTGCTGGATGCCATGGACGGAGAATTCGGCCTGAATATCCTCTCGGACGGCGATTTTACGGCAGAAGTGACTGCCGGACAAGACTGGTGTTCCTTTTTGTCGGATGCTCCGGACGGTGTTGTCCAGGGCAGAGGCGATATGACCATCCGTTTGCACAAAGACTTGAATCGTAGCATTCTGCGGAAGGGTGAAATCACACTCCGGCGGATGGGGAAGACCTTATGTATCCCTGTCTTTCAGAAAGGAATTCTCGGAGAAGGTATTTCTTTCTCGGGCCATTATCTGGGCGTTGAAGCGGATGGCGGCATGGCCGCCGCACAAATCATTACGCTGCTGGATGACGCTTCGATTAACTTCAAAGTTGCTTATTCCGGAGACCAGCAGGGCTGGATTTCCGGCATCCGAAAGCAAAATAATTACCTTCTGCTCCATGTCTCGCCGAATCAGACAGCCTCAGTCCGGAGTGCAGAGATTATCGCTACAAGCCCTGACGGAAGCGAAGACAGGCTGATCGTTAATCAGAAAGGGAATCTGTCAGAGCCTGTTCCCATTTCTGTCAGTCAGTTGAAAAAGCTCGCTCAAGGTCCGGCGACGCTGCTGTCCGGCAACTATTTGTTGGAAGGAATCGTCGTCAGCGATAACAAAGAGGGGAATGGCTCATACAATGTGAATCAAACGCCTGTCCTGCAGGACGATACCCGTACGCAACGGACGGTTTATATACAGGACGCCGACGCCTCTTCCGGTCTGATGGTCAGCTTCGTCAGTGCTCCGGACAATATCCTGGAACGGTATGATGCCGTGTCCATCCTGGTGGACGGGCTGGTACTCAAGAAGGAAGAATCCCCTGAGCGCTATGCCCTGGAAGGTCTGTCCGCCTCCTGCGTCCTTTCCGCTGTATCCGGGAACAGCCATTCCGTTCCCGTGAAAGAGAAAACCATTGCGGAATTGACGGACACGGATATCTATACGCTGGTTACCCTGAAAGACTGCGAGATTCCTTTCCGAAAAGGCCCCTTCGTGCCGGTTGACCTGCGTTACAAGAGCGTCCTGAACAAATATGCCATGCCTCTCAGGGACAAAGAGGGAAACGGGACGTATCTTCTCAGCAATACGGGCTGTGCATGGGAACGCGACGGGTATCCGCTCCCTGAAGGAAGCGGCAGCGTGACAGGCGTAATCGTCCATGAGACACTTGACAGTTTCGAATGGGACAATGAATTGGCTTCCCGTCAGATTGCGGCCGGGACTGGACAGGATTATATCCATGATGTCGGCGATATCGGAAGGTATCAGATCCGCCCGGTTTCCCGTCAAGACATCCAAATTGCCTCCGACTTGGAGGACGGTTTCTCATCCATACTGATGGAGGTGCGCTATTATAATGCCTCATTCTCCGCGCTTGTGAAAAACGTGTCCTCGAATGTTATTTACGCTACTTACCCTCCGGTAGCAAATCCGGTTTCCGACAACGCGGTGAAAGGAACGCTCCGGCTGATTTCCGGCGGCAAGGCGCAAAGTATGGCGACCTGGCGTGACTGGAGCCATCTCGGGCCGTTGGAGAATGGACAGATTTCCAATCCATCCGGCGGGAACGGCGTCTATGATTTCTCCGGGAATTCAGCCCATTGGTATATTTACAGCCTGGTCTCGCAAAGCGGCTTGATTTACATGGATAACGGCTCTGCCTGGGCCGCGAGCGGCTGGAGCACGTCCAAATGGTGGGAGGCTGCCTTCTCGACGGAGGGACTGACGGTGTCAAATTTCCCGATTTCCGTTCAGTTCGGCGCCGAGAACAGTCTGGGAGAAGGGGTCGGTGCTCCCCGTTATTGGAATGTGGAGTATTCCGTTGACGGATCACAGTGGACGCAGGTTTCCTCCTATACTGTACCGGATTTTCCGATTGTGTATAAGCGGAAGCCGTGGCAGTGCCCCGGATTCAAGATGTTTTCGTTTACCCTGCCGAAGGATGAACGCCTCCTCGGCAAAGACAAGGTCTATCTCCGCTTGATTCCTGCCGACAACCGGGCCGGCACGGAGGACTCGTATGACGGCGGGACCATTGTCTCCGCACAATACTCTGCCTTGAATTATTTTGCAATCAGATATAACAAAAACTAAAAACTATCAAAGATGAAACAAACAGAAATGAAAACCAGGTATTTGCATCCTTCTGTAAGTGTTATGCGAATCAACATGGAGGCTCAATTACTTACGGGGTCAAATGTCGATGGCACCGCAGGAAATGATGAAGCTGATACAGGTGCCTATTGGACTTACGAGTCAGAAGAACTGTCATGGTAAACAACTGCCTTATGAAAAAGTATTTAATGATTGTTGCGGCTTTTGCCGCTACCGTGGCGGTTGTATCCTGCCAGAAAGAGAGCAACAGAGAGGAAAGCTCCTCACCTGTGACCCATGAAGTCCCGACCATGTCGTCTGGTGAGATATACTGTGTGACACCTGTCAACGAGGAGCCTGCGGCTCCGTCAAGTGAAACGAAGACAGCGTGGGGTGAAGTGTATGATACCAACAAGCTGGATGTTCTTTGGTTGGACGGAGACGGGATCAAACTGTATGGCGCGAGTTCGGAGAGCGGGAGTGTCTATACGACGAAGCTGGATGCGTCGAGCAGCACGGCGACGTTCACGGCACAGGGTCCAGTTGTTACGGATGAGACGCGCTATGCAGTCTATCCCGCGGAGATGGCAGGTGCGATGCAGGGAGGGAAGATTCCGGTGGATTTGAGTGTATTCCGTTCCCAGGCATACCACTCGACGCTGGCGTACTATGGGAATCTGAAATACTACACGGATGAAGATGGTGGGATCAATCTCTCGGAGAACAGCATCGTTCCTCATCTTCCGTTGTATGCATCATCGACGGATGACAGTTTCCAGTTCCAGAATCTGTGCGGGGCGGTGAATTTGCGCCTGAACGACTATCAGGGTCGTGGAATCCGAATTGCCTCGGTAAAGATAACGACGGATAAGTATATTTCCGGGACGATGCTAATAAATCCTGCTGACGGGAGCATAACGCTGAGTGGATCTTCGGATGCGGAGAAGAGCATCACCGTCAATTCCAATGACCCCGGTACTGCGCTCAGCGGTTCCAATCCCGGATTCAACGGCGCTGTGGGTTGGTTCTTTTTCCTTCCTGTGGGGACCTACAACGGCATGAGTTTTACCATTACGGACATGGAAGGGAACGTATATACGAAGTCCACGTCGAATACCATAACGGTCAATCCCGGCAAGGTCGGCCGTTTCCCGGTGGCACAGCTCACCGTCTATTACGGGAGCGCCAACTGTATCCTGGCGCCCAAGGACGGTGTGACGACCGTGGACATTACGCCTCGTTATACTTTTGACGAAGGCTTTTCTTACAGCAGCGGTGCTGCCACAGGAAAGAGCGCCGAGGAGCTGGGTCTTACCGCAGAAGTTATCTGGGAGGTAAACCGTCGCGTAGGGGCTACATGTAACAGTATCACCAATGAAAGTCATAAGGCCCTGGTAATCAGTGGTGTAAGTATTAGCGGCAATACGCTCAGCGTCACGCCTGGAAGTAAAGCCATAGGCGGTAATGCACTTGTCGCCCTCAAGAAAGACGACAAGACGGTATGGTCCTTCCATATTTGGGTTAAAAACGAAGGAGGTGCAGCGAATAACCGTCCTATCCAGGATCTGACATTCAAGATTGGCGACCAGACCTTCCAGATGATGGACCGAAATCTGGGGGCACCTTTTGCGCTGCCTGTCACTGATGCGGGTCAACAAGACGCTGGACAAGCCTATATGACTTATGGCCTTCTGTATCAGTGGGGCAGGAAAGAGCCTCTCCCTCTTCTTGACAATACAACCAAATATGCTGACGGTGCGACTGCGCTTTTCCACTCCGGAGATGCCGTAAATGCAAGTGTGCAATATCTGCTTGACAATCCGCTGGAAAGAGTGCAGGAGACAGGAAGCAATAAGTCCACGCTGCCTCAGAACGGGAAGAATGTGCGTCTATGGGGTGCTCCTGCAGGATACGCTATCAGCAGTGCAGAAAGCATTTTCTCTTATGCCGCCGGCTTCGAAAAGAGTGTTTATGATCCGTGCCCCGCTGGTTATATGGTGCCGCAGGCCTACTATTACTCTGGTCTTACCGTGAATATGACATCGAGGCAGGGCTATTGTGCCAGACTGAAATATAACAATACGGACTGGACATATTTCTCTCTGCCTGGGTTTGTGGCATCTTCGGTGGCGGATATTGTGGCCGGGACAACCAAGACCACTACTGCCGGGACGTATGGCTGGCTTTGGTGCTCCAATCCTTATGGAACCGGCGGCTGGGCCGGCTGCCAGTTTGAGGTGACATTTATGAATAATAATGTCTCTCTTAATAAACGCTTTGGCGCGAGCAGTGCCTGCCTTCCTGTCCGTTGCATGAGAATTCCTGAATAATACTCGCCATGACACAACCTCTTCTCTTTTTCTTGATTCTCGGTACCTTAATTCATACCCGGGCGGATATGAACAAGGCCGGGAGTAGCTTGAATTCACACGCAGGGCAGGAGCAGTGGAGTTCCTTGGAGCCTATCCACCGATATACCTATCTGCATCCTACCGCAGAGTTTTTGCCCGAGGATTTACCGTCGGAGCAGCGAGCTCCCTTCTACCCGAGAATCAAGAAAATGGAAGACGGACGTTATATCCTTTTTGTTCAAGGCGGACAAACCGGATCCCGTGTCTATTCTCTCGTAAGCGATGACTATCTGAGATGGTATGGTCGTGTCCGGATGGCTGGTCCTGAGAAAATCACCCTGAACGGGAAGACAGACTGGCGGCGCTATACCACAGTCGATGCCGTCGTGATGCCTGGCGGGGAGATTCTCGCAGCCATTTCCTACCGGGCTGAAGCCGGTTACACCCGCGGAGAAGGTTGCGGAATCGTACTCGTAAGAAGCAGTGATTACGGAGAGAGCTGGGGTAAGCAGCAACTCATCTATGAGGGGCCCAATTGGGAGCCATACCTGCTTTCCTTGCCCGATGGGCGTTTGCAATGCTATTTTACGGATGCGACACCGCAGACTCGGAACAGCGGCACATCCCTCATCGAATCTTTCGATGGTGGAAAGACTTGGTCGGCGAAGAAAAGGATTTGCCGGCAGTTCAAGTACTGGGACAAGGATGAGCGCATCTTCACAGACCAGATGCCGGTTTTCCGGGTGCTGAACGATGGCAAAACGCTCTTTGGCATTGAAGAGGCTCGCTTGGAACCGGACGGCGCAGGGACCTCGAGCATCTACAATGTTTCGCTGGTGTGGAATGAAGGGGCGGAATGGAAAGATTTGGGTGAGGATTCAGAGGGACCGGCCGACAAGAAAAAGAATCTCTGGCGGGGAAATGCAGGATACATTGCAACATTCCCCTCCGGGGAGGTGGTTATTTCCACTGGAATCGGCGGCTACCAGTCCCTGAAGGTCGGAGACCATACAGCCCGTCATTTCAACGGGAAGAATTGGGACAAAGACTGGCTCCAGCCCTTTGACCGCAGAGGAGTATGGGCAACATGTGAGGCCGTTGACGATCATCATCTCGCGTTTGCCATGGACAACAAAGAAGGCCTCCTGATGGGCATGGCCTACTTGAATCACCGCGTTGATGCACCACTACAGCAGACTACGGTCGATGGGGACAATCGGGAATGGAAGCATACCGAAGCGTTTTTTATCGGATCCGATCATCCCACGGAGACCATTTTCCGGTTCGCCAATGACGGGGAAACGCTCTATATCCTGGCCGAACAAGTGGGCGACTCTCCCATAGATATCTCCCTCCACGACGCAAAGGTCAAGAAACTCTCAAAAGGACATTCCGTCTCATTCAGTGTCGGAAGGCAGGGACTTATCTCTGGAGAGAACGGCATTACAGTTGTCTGCCGGGAGGGAATGACAAGGGATGGAAGAGACGGTTATCTCGCCGAGGTAGCGATTCCCATGCCGCTCATGGGGCTCCGTCCGGAAGGCACCATGGCGTTTTATGCCAGCATTGCAGGCGATATCTTTACCGGAGTCTCTTCCAAGGAACCGCAAAGTTGGCCGCGCGTGTGTTTGGCAAACCAGGCATCGGCAGAAACAAGCGATGAAGAAATCCGGAAACCATTCCTTCGGAAAGTAGCAGGTTCGGATGTCCTGTTACCGGAAACAATCTTAGGGAAAGATATTCCATTGCCGTCCAAGGAACAGCATCCGTGCATGTATCCTCGTATCAAAAAAATGGCGGACGGGCGTTATATCCTCTTTTACCATGGCGGCCGTTTCGGTTCACGGGTGTTCTGTATGGATAGCGATGATTTGATGACATGGAGTAAACCCAGGATGCTTTTCTCTCCGAAGAAAATCGTCATAGATGGCGAAGAGGACATTCGGCGTTTCGTCAATCCGGATGCGGTTGTACTTCCGGATGGGGATATCCTCATGGTGTGTTCTTATCGTGCGGAAAGGCATTATAGCAGAGGCGTCGGCGGAGGATTGATGCTCATCCGTAGTTCTGACAATGGAAAAACCTGGAGCGCTCCTCAACAGATTTACGACGGTATGAACTGGGAACCTTATCTGCTTCTGCTCCCGGACGGGCGTGTCCAATGCTACTTTACCGATGCTACACCCCAGTGCCGGAATTCCGGAACTTCGGTGATGGTCTCTTCCGACGGCGGTAAGACCTGGAGCCCAAAGATCCGTTGTTCCCGCCAGTTCAAATACTTGTACGACGGACCCCATGAGGACTATTTGGGGACCCGTATCTTTACTGACCAGATGCCGTCATTCCGCGTCCTGAAAGATGGGAAGACAATCATTGGCTTTCTGGAAGCCAGGTTGGAACGCCCTTTGTCCAATCAAGGACAGAGCTATTGCAAGATGTCGGTAGTGTACCAGGATGGACTGGATTGGGTGGATTTGGGAGAGAACACGGCAGGCCCATCGCGCCGAATTTCCAATGTCATGATAGGTGCTGCGGGCTATGTGTCGGTCTTCCCCTCCGGCGAAGTGGTTCTGTCTTGTAATAGAGGCGGGCGTCTGTGGCTTAAACTTCTGTCAGAGCAAGGAACGCTTTTCCCGGGCGAGCAGTGGAAAACTGGATGGCTTGATGCGCTTCCGGAAGATGGTGGGTATTGGGGTGCGACGGAGGTTATTTCTGAAGATCGGATTGTTGCCGCCATGCATGGGAAGAATGGAATTCAAATATGTCAGTATCAATTGGTAAAGCCATAAAGTGAATAAAAGAATCCTATTTATCGGAGGGATATTGCTTGCCCTGTCCTGCTCCAAGAACGGGGGCGGGGAAGGTGCCCCGGCATCCGTTGATGCAGAGGACGTTCTCCTGCATCGTTACGATGATTATATGCAGGCTCCGGTCGTCAAGAATTCCCATGCAGAGGAAACGGGCGGCAGTTGTCTGCAACCCATCTGGAGCTGTCGTACAGTGATCCCTCATGCGATTTTGACGGCCGCGGCGCCCGCGTCGGTGAGCGTTGAACAGAAGACGGCTGTCTATCCCAGAATCAAGAAGGTGGCGGATGGAACGTATCTCATGTTCTATCATGGGGGAGAGTTTGGGTCCCGGGTTTACCTGACCCGAAGCAATGATCTGGTAGAATGGTCTGACCCCGTCATGCTATATTCGCCGTATGCCGTCACCATTGACGGGGCCGAAGACATCCGGCGTTTCGTCAATATGGATGCGGTCGTTTTGGCGGATGGTGAAATCCTTGCGGTATGTTCCTATCGGGAAGAGAAAAACTATGCAAAGGGGATTGGCGGAGGCTTGATGCTGATTCGCAGTAAAGATAACGGCAAGACGTGGAGTCAGCCTCGTACGATTTACGAAGGCCCCAATTGGGAACCCTATCTGCTTGTTCTGCCGGACGGCAGAGTTCAGTGTTATTTTACCGATGCTACGCCGCAGACCCGTAATTCGGGCACATCGGTCATTGTCTCCGAAGACAGAGGCGTGACTTGGTCTGAGAAGGTTCGTTGCTGCCGCTTGTACAAGTACCTTTATGACGGAGACAATACAGAATATACGGGACAGAAAATCTATACGGACCAGATGCCTTGTTTCCGGATTCTGAATGACGGGAAAACATTGCTGGGCTTTTTGGAAGACCGTCTGGAAACGCCTGCGTCCATCAAAGGCAGTTCGTACTGCAGGATGTCGCTGGTGTGGAATGACGGCTTCGAATGGAAAAACCTCGGTGAAGAAAGTGCCGGTCCGGAAAAGCGGCTCAGCAGCGTTGTCAAAGGCGCAGCCGGCTATATTGAAGTATTTCCATCAGGTGAAGTCGTCCTGTCATGTGGACGGAGCAGCCTGTTCAGCATGAAAATCGTAGACAGCGAGGGCGGGTACAATTCGACGGAAAACTGGGACAGCCGTTGGTACACACCTTTTGAAGAGAAGGGATACTGGGGATGCATGGAACGGACATCGCCTCATACCTTGGCCGCAGCCATGCATGGGAACAGTGGTATGCAGATTGGCTTGTTCTGGCTCAATCACAGGATCGATGCTGCAAAATCCGCAGTCACATGTGACGGCAATTCTTCCGAATGGAAGAATGAGGACTTGTTATTCTTAAGCACGCCGGACGGAGCCGAGGTAATCATCCGTGCCAGTCGGGATGAACAGTATCTGTACCTGCTCTCTGAGTTTGTGTGCCCGTCAGGAACAGATCCTCGCCTGGATCTCAAACTGCTCAAAAAGAACGGAAACGGGACCTGCTCCATGACACTGTCTTCATCTTCTTCAGCTCCTGTCTCTGTCCGCAGAGGGAAGACCCGTATGCAGCAGTCAGGCTTTGCAGCAGAGGCTGCGATTCCGTTGAAGGAACTGGGATCACCGGTTGACGGAGACCGAATACCGTTATTTGCAACGCTTTCTTCTTCTGGAAAGCAGGAAACTTTTACCCTTTCTGATATTTCAAAACCCAATACCTGGCAAACTATATTATTACGATAAAAAATGAAGAGACTTGCGATTTTTATGATTTTATCCCTTTCCTGGGGATTATGCCTGGCTCAAAATGGCCCCGTCAAAATGTGGGAAGGGACCATTGCGCTGCCGACATATCGAGTGAATGCTCCGGAGAAGGCTCCTTTGTTCGAACGCGATTTTGCCTACCAGCGGGCCAAGCGTGGCGTTTATCCCTATGCCATGAATGACAATCCTACGTTGGAGAAGGTAGATTCGGTCCATCGGGCACTGTTTCTGGAGAACGACTACATCAAAGTATGTGTGCTGCCAGATATCGGCGGACGTCTTTTCTATGCGACGGACAAGACCAACGGATATGAGATTTTTTATCGTCAAAGCGTCATCAAGCCGGCGAATGTTGGTATGCTTGGAGCATGGATCAGCGGCGGCGTGGAATGGAATGTATTCCATCATCATCGGGCAACGAGTCAGTATCCCGTAGATTGGACCCTGGTAGATAATGGTGACGGGTCCAAGACCATCTGGGTCGGAGAGATTGAGCACCGTCATAGGATGAGCTGGGCCATCGGCTTGACGCTTCGTCCTGAAAGGTCGTATATCGAGGTTACGGGACGTTTCTTCAATGACAGCGCCGACCGGAATTCCATGTTGCATTGGAACAATGTCGCAACGCATGCCAATGAGAATTACCAGATTATTTTCCCGGAGACGACCAAGTTCGGCATGTTCCATCATAAATTGAGCCATATCCACTGGCCCGTAGCGCAGGAACCGTATAAGGGCAATCCGGACTACATCGGAGTGGATGTCAGTTGGTGGAAGAATCTGCCGTCCCTGACAGGGGACTCCGTTTTTATCCAGGATCTTCAGGATGATTTCGTGGGCGGATATGACCATGGGAAGAATGCTGGTACGATGCTGGTGGGAAATCATAACATCAACAAGGGTGGCAAGTTCTGGACCTGGGGTCATCTCAACTATGGCCACCAGTGGGACTGCGTGACGTTGACTGATTCCGACGGTCCTTATGTGGAGCTGATGACCTCGGCTTATTCCGACAACCAACCGGATTATTGCTGGATCAATCCGCAGGAAACCAAGGAATTCACAGCTTATTGGTATGGAATCCGGAATCTGAACAACGTGAATCGGGGAAATGCGGAGGCTACGGTCAATATGGATATTGATCCTTCCGGCCGCATACATCTGGCAGCCAATACAACCTGTATTCGCCGGAATGCCCGTGTCGTCGTGCGCCATGGAGAAAAGATTCTATATGAGCAGACGGCGTCCATCGCGCCAGACAAACCCTTCGCAGCGGACTGCACAGTCGCTCCGGAAGAGGTTTCAGACCCTACGCAAGTGACGATGTCGGTGTATGATGCGGATGGAAATGAACTGATCAGCTACCATCCTTACCGGCATGATCCTAACGAGCCCCTTCCTGAAGACCTGAAGCCGGTCAATCCGGCTCCGGAATCTGTCAAGAATACCGAGGAACTCTATTATATCGGTCTGCGGAATCTTCAGTTCCACCAGGCTCATGTGGATCCGAACCAGTATTTCCTGGAAGTGCTCCGCAGAGACCCCGGCGATGTCCGTGCCAATACGCAGATGGGTATATACTATCGCCAGTGCGGAGATTACGACAAGGCAAAGCAGCATCTGCGGAAAGCGATTGCCCGCCAGAGCGCCAACTATACGCGCGTGTCAGATGGAGAATCTATGTATAATCTGGGCCTGATACTGAAGGATGAGGGCCGGTGGCATGATGCCATTGATACACTATACAGGTCCGCCTGGGATTATGAATATGCTTCCTCCTCTTATCTGCAGCTTGCCCGCATCTCTTCCATTACAGGCCATGTTGACCAAGCTTTGAAAGAAGCTGGTATGGCGGTCAATTACAATGGCATGAACGTGGATGCAAAAAACCTTAGAACAACGCTTTTCCGTACGGAAGGCAGAAAAGATGAGGCCTTGGCATTGGCCAAGGAAGTGCGCAAGTTCGATCCACTTAATTTCTATGCCGTGAGGGAGATGGTGAAATTGGGCGCAGAATCGCCTGTGCAGTTGAAAATGATGCTGCGTGACGAACCGGAGAATTATCTGGAGCTGGCAATCTATTATTACAACAACGGCTTTGTGGATGATTGTAAGGAGATTCTTTCAGACTCTGAATCTTTGAAGCCCTATCCGACGACCGAGTATTGGCTGGGCGCGTTGCAGGATGCCATCGGCGACAGTGAGGGTGCGAAAGAATGGTTCAAGAAAGCTGCGGCCGGAAGTATCGATTATGTGTTCCCGTTCCGGATGGAGACTGCCTCTGTATTGGAAACAGCTGCGAGGTATATGCCCGATGATTCGGTCACACAGTACTATCTTGGTAATCTATGGTATCAGAAACAGCCGGAAAAGGCACTGGCGCATTGGATGAAGGCAGTTGAACTGAATCCTGATTTTGCCATGGCTGTCAGGTGTATCGGTTGGTACTGGCGTTTCAAGGATGAGTATGGCAAGAAGGATCCGGCTGATTATGACAAAGCCATTGCATGGTACAAGAAGGCAATTGATGCGGACAAGGGCCGCAATGCGATATTCCTGACGGAGTGTGATGAGATTATGGAAGTAGCCAACTATCCGCTGGAAGACCGCTATGCCTTGTTTGCGGGGAAAGAGGATGTTTATAATCATCGCTATGACACGGAGACGCGCGCCATCCGCCAGATGATTCTCCATGGAGAATATGAGAAGGCCTTGGAACCGCTTCTGACCCGTTTTTACAGTCGCCGGGAGCATATTGACGACCTGCATGATACATACGTCGATGCGTGTCTTCTCGCCGGCTTCAAAGCTTGGAAGGAAGGAGATGATGCCTTGGCGCTCAAGTATATGTTGATGAGTGAGCAGTATCCGGAGAATCAAGGTTATTCTCATCTGGAATACAGTGCGAGGGATGCGCAGGTCTGGTATAACATCGCTCTGGCGTATGAAAAGACAGGAGATCAGTCGAAGGCGAGAGCCTATTATGAAAAGGCTGCCGATGTCGTCGTAAAAGAAAAGGACGCCATTTATTATTATGAAAAAGGCCTGGCCTTGAAGAAACTGGGCCGTGCTGACGGAGTGAGGAAACTCTATAAGGAGATGGTCCGTCTGGGCAAGGAGAATGAGACAGAGTATGTCAACAATTTCTTTGAAAGTTTTGATCGCGGACCTTACGAGCAGGATATCAATACGGCTGCCTGTTATCTGCAGGGGCTTGGTTATCAGGCTCTTGGCAGGAATGGAAAGGCAAGGCGTTGTTTCCGTGAGGCACTTCGCTACCGCAATGACAATCTTTGGGCTGCATATTATCTTGGAAAATTGAACTGAACATGCGTAAACTTTTTTTGATGCTGGCTATGGCGACCGTCTGTATAGGGCTGTCAGCCAGGGACAGGCAATGGAGCGAGGAGAAGGCCCGTCAATGGATGGACGGGCAGCCTTGGATCGTGGGATGCAATTATGTCCCTTCCTATGCGATCAATCAATATGAGTTCTGGCAGGAGGAAACCTTTAACCCGGAGATCATTGACCGCGAATTGGCGCTTGCCGAGAGTATCGGCTTCAATGCGGTGCGGATTTATCTCCATGAGGGACTCTGGTATGCTGACGCCAAGGGATTCAAACAAAGAATCAACCGTTTCCTTGAAATCGCCGACAGCCATGGTATCCGGGCCATTGTAACATTCTTTACCAATGGCGGGAACCACCAGAGGCAGTTCAAGTTGGGGCCTCAGCCGCAACCGGTACCCGGCGTCCACAGCCCCAACTGGATTCCGAGTCCTGGCAGGACTGTCATTGACAATCCGGAGGAATGGCCGCGCTTGAAGAAGTATGTCCAGGATATTCTCAGGACCTATAAGAATGATAAAAGAATCCTGTACTGGTGTCTTTGCAACGAGCCGGAGAACCTGAAGAATGGCTGTGACGTCAAGCGATTCATGCCGGAGGTGTACAAGTGGGCCTGGCAAGTCCGCCCCTCTCAGCCGCTTTCTTCGCCCGTCTGGCAACGTCCGGGCATCCACGGAACCGCGACCAAACTGGATTTGGTGAGTTTTGTCTGTACCCATTCCGACATTATCACTTTCCATTGTTATTCCAAACCGGAAGAAGTGAAAACGATGATCGAGATGCTCTCCCGTTTCGACCGTCCCATGGTTTGTCAGGAATATCTGGCCAGGACTTATGGCAATACCTTCGAAGCCGTCATGCCCCTGTTCAAGGAGAACAAGATAGGAGCCATCAACTGGGGGCTTGTCAACAACAAGTGCGGATTCCATTATCCTTGGGGGCATAAAGACGGTGATCCGGAGCCGGAGGTCTGGTTCCATGACATCTTCCGGGGTGATTATACTCCATGGAAAGAAAGTGAGGTTGAATTTATCAAGTCCATGACTGGAGTAAAAGGAATCTGATGAAATTGTTCTGTCCGATCGCCGTGGCTGTTTGTGCCACAATGGCTACCCTCTCTTGCCAGAAAGAGAGCAACATAGAGGAAAGCTCCTCACCTGTGACCCATGAAGTCCCGACCATGTTGTCTGGTGAGATATACTGTATGACACCTGTCAACGAGGAGCCTGTGGCTCCGTCAAGTGAAACGAAGACAGCGTGGGGTGAAGTGTATGATACCAACAAGCTGGATGTTCTTTGGTTGGACGGAGACGGGATCAAACTGTATGGCGCGAGTTCGGAGAGCGGGAGTGTCTATACGACGAAGCTGGATGCGTCGAGCAGCACGGCGACGTTCACGGCACAGGGTCCAGTTGTTACGGATAAGACGCGCTATGCAGTTTATCCTGCGGAGATGGCGGGTTCGATGGAAGGGGGGAAGATACCGGTGGATCTGAGCGTATTCCGTTCCCAGGCATACCACTCGACGCTGGCGTACTATGGGAATCTGAAATACTACACGGATGAAGATGGTGGGATCAATCTCTCGGAGAACAGCATCGTTCCTCATCTTCCGTTGTATGCATCATCGACGGATGACAGTTTCCAGTTCCAGAATCTGTGCGGCGCGGTGAATGTTCGTCTGAACGACTATCAGGGGCGAGGGATTCGCGTTGCATCGGTAAAGATAACGACGGACAAGTATATTTCCGGGAAGATGCTGGTGAATCCGTCGGACGGGTCGGTAACTCTGGCGGGTTCGTCGGAAGAGGAGAAAAGCATCACGGTGAATTCAGGAGAGACCGGGACCGTGTTGAGCGGGAGCAATCCGGGCTTCAACGGCGGTGTGAGCTGGTTCTTTTTCCTTCCTGTGGGGACCTACAACGGCATGAGTTTTACCATTACGGACATAGAGGGGAACGTATATACGAAGTCCACGTCGAATACAATAACGGTCAATCCCGGTAAGGTAGGCCGATTCCCTGTGGCGCAGCTGACGGTGTACTATGGACGGGCAAACTGTATCGTAGCTGAGCCCGGTGCCAGCATAGATATTGATATCACGCCCTATTACACATTTGACGAAGGCTTCTCGTATGCTTCAGGCGAGCCCATTCAGAACGTGAAAGGGGCTCCGGCCCTAACGGCAGAGGTCGTCTGGGAGCAGACCTGCAAGGAAGGGAAGAATACGAATTCCATTACCGGCGGTGTTTCGGGTAGTGTGATAGACGGTACCCCGATGGTCGTCGGAACTACGATTCTCCGCGTGAAGACCACATCGACTTCGGCTTCAGGCAATGCGCTTGTCGCCATCAAGAAAGGAGACAAAGTGCTTTGGTCTTACCATATATGGGTGAAAAACATCCATGATGCGGCGAATAACAGTGCCATGGGCGACCTGCCGGTCGTTGTCGGCGGGAAAACCTATTATATGCTGGACCGAAATCTGGGAGCCGCGTTCGGGTCTGTCACAGATGCATCGAAGGCGTATATGACCTACGGACTCCTGTATGAATGGGGGCGGAAGGAGCCTCTTCCAATCAGCGCCACATCGACTTATGGCGATGGTGCAACTGTTTTGTTTCATTCGGATGGAAGACGTAGCGCTTGTGTACAGGATTTGCTGAATCATCCTTTGGAGCGGGTCCAAGAGACTGGCGCCAATCGGTCGGTGCTTCCGCTGAATAGTGCCAATCTTCGCTTATGGGGTGCACCAAAAGGATATGGAACCACGTCAGAGAGCGTAATCAAATCCTATACGGAGGGCTTCACCAAGAGTGTGTATGACCCTTGCCCGGAAGGGTATATGGTTCCGCAATCCTATTATTACTCAGAACTTTCCATTGCACGAAGTGCCAGATATGGATATGGCGCCTGGCTATACTATGACGGGGTAAACAATGGTTATTTTGCCCTGCCTGGATATGTGGCTTCTTCCGTTGACGCCATTTCTTCCGGTGTGACGAAGACAACGACGGCCGGCCAGAGTGGGTGGTTGTGGTGTTCGAATCCTTATGGCGTCGGAGGTTGGGCAGGATGCCAATACCGGATTAGCTTTGGCAGCAGTGTCTCTGTTGTGAACAGCTATGGCGGGAGCAGCGCCTGTCTTCCGGTACGTTGTATGCGAATTCCCGGAAGTGAATCCCCGAATCCGGGCGGGGACCAGCCGGAAAAGCCCACCGCCGTCCGTGTCGGTCTCATGGGCGATTCCATCTCGACCTTCAAGGATTGGATTCCGTCCAATTTTGCAGCGTATTACCCTCATACCAATTCTTCGAATGGAAAGAGTCTTACAGAGGTCGGCCAGACATGGTGGTATCGTTTAATATACGATTTGATGCCCGATGCCGAGCTTGACAGGAATCTCTCCTATAGCGGTTCTTTCGTCACGAAACTGGATGATGGGAATGCGCGGGATGAATGGACCTTCCCGACACGTTGCTCCATGTACGAGGATCCGGACATTGTCATCATCCATGGCGGAACCAATGACAGAGGTATCAGTCGGGGGGCGATGGTTCCCTTGGGCACCTACGATTATGATAAACCGATTGACGAATTGGATATCAGAGCCTTCCGATCCGCTTATATCAAGACAATACGCCAATTGCAGGAGAATTATCCTGGTGTTCAGATCATTTGTCTGATAAACAGCGTCTTATATAAGGAGAATACGGAGGACGAGACTAAGAACTACAAGTTGCTTGGTGAGTCCATCCAGCATATCGCCGATCATTATGCGTTGCCGGTAGTAAGCCTTCAGGGAGTGAGTTATGGTACATTGGATGGCTTGCATCCGGATCCGGACGGATCTCTTGTCATCGCCAATACAGTTTTCCAACTTCTCAGCCAAGAAGGCTTGCTGAACTACCGGCGCTCCCGCGACTGATGTTTTTTTGCATATTCGGTCGGAAGACAACCGAATTGTTGCCGGAAGCAACGCGCAAAATAGGACGCTGAGGTAAAACCGACCATATAGGCGACTTCATTTACCCGAACTCCCTCAGTTTGAAGGAGTTCGGCTGCTTTTTCTATCCGGCACCGCCGCAAGTGTTCACTGGGCGTCGTGTTGAGAAGAGCTTTCATTTTTCTGTTCAGGGCACTGCGGCTCATAAACAAATCGTTTTCCATTTCTGCAATGGAATAACTTGCGTTGCCAAGATTCTCTTGAATAATCTCATTCAAGCGTTTCATGAAGTCCGCATCCCGGTTGGGAAGAATGACGGGATCCGTGGTCTCTGTCCAAGCCTCGTTATGGGACGATTGCAGTTTGACCAGGTTTGAAAGTGCCCTTTGGATACTGGCATTCAAGTAGTCCATCGTGAACGGCTTCTCCAGATACATCTCAGCGCCGGCATTCAAGCAAGCAACCTTGGTCTCCTCGGAAGAAATGGCTGATATGATAATGACTGGAGTGAAATGGATGTCGGAATCGGCTTTGATACTCTTCAGCAGAGACAGGCCGCTCATCCCTTTAAGGGCCAAGTCCGTAATGACGAGGTCAACCTTGTAGGTCTTGACGATGTCCCAGGCTTTTTCTGCAGAAGATGCGCCTTTAACGGCGAAACTAGATTTCAAATTAGACTTCAGGTAGGAGAGAAGCTCCGAATTGTCCTCCACGACAAGGATAAGCGGTTTTCCAGGTACAGCTTGCGGTTCTTTTTCTGAATCCTTTGTTTCTTCCTTCAGCGTACCGACTGCGAAAGGAAGAGTCAGGACAAACTCTGTTTGTTCCTTGTCTGAGAGGCGTAATGAGCCGCCATTCATCTCGGCCAGCATTTTTGCATGGGTAAGACCGATGCCGAAACTCTGTGCGTACGGTGCCCGCTCTCCACTGTACTGAACAAACGGTTCGAAAATAGCTTCCCGTCGGGACGGCGGAATCGGCGGACCGTCATTCCTGAATCGAAGAACGATTCCATCCTTGGTGAGCGACTCCTCAATCTCTATGGTTGAGTCTGCGAATTTCAGGGCATTGGAAAGCAGATTATTGACGATTTTGTCAAAGGCCTTGATGTCGACGGAACAAATCAGTGACTCTTCTGAACAGCGGAGTGTCAGTTTCTGGTTCCGGTCCTTTGCGGTAGATGAAAAGTTGGAGCATTCGAGTTTGAGCTCTTTAATGATATCCGCATTCTGTTTCTGGGGTGTGTAGCCATACTCTTCGATGCGGATGAATTCCAGCAAATCCTTGACCAGAGCTCCCATGTAATTTGTACTGGTTTCAATCAGAGACAGATCGTTGCGGGCGGCATCCGGGACATCATCACGAGAAAGCAAATTGTGGAGGGGTGTACTAATCAGCGTCAGAGGCGTCTTGATTTCATGAATGATGTTCGTAAAGAACTGCTTCTTCTCTTGATACAAGGCTTTTTCCTTGTTCCTGTCATAAAAATACCGGTAGAGGAAGAAAACGATGAACAAAATGGCCGTAAGAATGACGGATAAGAGAACGATACCCGTTTGCGATGCCCAGAACGGCGGTTTGATTTGTATCCCTATGACAGGATGTTTCCAACTGATACGGCCTTCCGTCGTAACCGTTCGGAGCTCAAAGGTATAATCTCCGGACGGGACATTGTAATAGTACACCTCTTTGGTGTTTGTGACATCACGCCATTTCTCGTCATATCCAATCAAGCGGCATAGGACGGAGCTTCCGGCGAGCGCAGACGCAGAAGGAACAGCCAGTTTGAAACCGAAGGAACTGCTGGAGTGAGGCAGAGCGATGTTTTGCGTCAGGTCTATGTTTTCTGTTAAAATCGGGTTTCCATTGTCTGGCTGAACAGTCTCACCACCGACCAGTAATTCCGTAATGTAGGTTTTAGACAACTCTTCGGTGTGCAGGAAAGAATGCGGGGAAAAGGTGATGAAACCGTTGGATGATCCAAAATAGAGTTCGCCGCTTAAGCGTTCTTTCAGACAACTTTTTCGGAAAGACTCATCCAGTAGTCCCGACATTTTTGAAAATACCTTTACGCCCAAAGAAGCCGGGAGAAATTCAACCAGACCTGTGTCTGACGAAAGCCACAAGTGTCCCTTATCATCCGTCAAGGCGGAATAGAAAACATCGGTGGGCAATGCGGGAATGTTTTTTTTGCTGTAGGAGATAATCTCCATGGTTCGCAGGCTCATTTTGCAGAAACCGCTGCTGAAACCGATAATCCAAAGATTCCCTTTCCCGTCCAGACAGAGTGAAGATGTCATTTCAGGAATCGGGCTGTCATCTTTCTTGGAACAGATATGGAAGAGAACGCTGTCCGCTTTCGGGTCGTAGCCAAACAAACCGCTGTTATAGGAGGCCATCCAAATCCGTCCCTCACTGTCCTGCGTCATATCCTCCATCGGCGTATCTCCGAGCGCATCCAGATATGAGAAAGAGTCCCGAGACTCGTCGTAGCGGAAAACGCCTATGGCGGTGGAAACAAACACATCTCCGTCGTCCGAACGGAAGATGGTGACGACACGGTTGTCTCTGGCATCTTCTTCAGCGGCCAGCATCGTATATGTCTTGCCTCTTCTCGTACGGGTATCATATAAATACAGACCTTTGTTACTCCCAATCCAGAGTCGGTTTTTGTCTGCGCAAACAGCATTGATGCTGGCAGAACTGGCCGAGAGAGGGACCGATGTGACAATCCTGCTCCTTGGATCTAAGCGTAAAAGCCCTTTGTGTTCAGTGCCGATCCATACAATTCCGTTCTCATCTTGGGAGAAACTCCTGACGACGCAATCACGGAGTGATATCCCATCCATGGTTTGGAAGGTCTTTTTGAAATAGTCTTGATGGTGGCCATAATAGTTCACTCCTGAATACTCAGTACCTATCCAGAGATCTCCGTTTTTCAACGGTAAGGTGCATGTTGCAAAGTCATCAGACAGAGAAAAGGGAGTGCTGGACATTCTTCTGAAAACGTCAGCGGTGTTGGTTTCCAAATCAAATCTGACAAGCCCATAGGTTGTTGACAGCCATAGAATCCTATCGTCTGAAAGAATGAGGTCGACAGGGCGGTAGGGCTCCGGGATGGTATATAACACCTTGCATTCCCCGGTTTTCCCATTGACGGCACAAAGCCCCATCTTTTTGCTGGCGACATAAAGCTGACCGTTCCGATGCTTCGAGATGGCGACGCCCTCGACATCGTCGTTTAGGAAGATTCGCTTTCCTTCCGGGTCGGTGATGGGTTCCAGCGCCCCGTCTTTCGGGTGGTAACGGTAAACATCTTTGCAGTAGGATGCAAGGTAAACGAGCCCCTGACCGTCAATGGTCAGGCGATACACAGTTTTGATCTCTGCCGGCAGGGCGATATGGGCCATCTTGCCGTTCTCGCTGTCCCAGGTGAAGAGGCCCCTGTCCCGGACGCCGATCCAAAACAGGCTGTCTGGGCTCCTGGCGATAGAAAACACCCGGTTGTCTAAGATTTCACCGTCATCGCATGGATGGCTTAACCGCCGGAAGACATCCTTCTCCCAATCGTATAATACGAGACCTTCATCAGTGCCAATCAGTACATTGCCGTGATCTTCGGGATAAAGGGCACGAATGTAATCTGTTTGCGTGCCCAGGCGGTCATGCCCGAAAACTTTCATCCGGGAACCATCCCATCGGTTGAGCCCATTCTGTGTCCCGATCCATATAAAACCATTGCTGTCTTCGCATAGGCATTTAACGGCGTCGTATGACAGACCGTTTGAATGGCTGTCCAAATGAATGAACTGGGGGGGGTAGAGGCTTTCCCCAACAAAAAGGAAAAAGTGAAAGCAAATACTACAAGAAAATACCTTGCCCGGTTTATGTTGTAACGACTTTGCATAGAACTGATAACCATATACAAATATACTAATTTTCTTCGAGAGGCGGACGCTTTGTCATTGATTGGAAGCTGCCTTTGTGTTATTCGGTTACTGTTTTGGGCGAATGGTTCTATTTTCTGGAACGCGTCTTACATAGATAGACAACAATAATCCACTGAAACCGTATGACGTACCCTTAAACGTACGCATCATGGGTCCAAAAGATGGGACGATGACAGCGGTGAGGGGGAACTCTGGGAGCCCTGTCCTCCGGGGAAGCGCAGCGGACGCCATGGTCGATGCCATTGCGCCCGATTTTTGCAGGGAGGCAGGGAAAAATAGATTCCGGAAATGAAAAAGTTGTTACTTGTACTTGCCATCGTCCTTTCTGCCACGGTGGCCTATGCCCAGAGAGACGTTCCTGCCGGCGGAGAAATGGAACTGGCCAGCATCGAAAGCGGAGACGAGCAAATCACCCTCTACAAAGTGAAGGACGCGGAGGGAAACCCCGCTTTCATTCTTGCGGCGAGCATCACGACCTCCTCCCTGGATATCCAAACGCCGGGGTCGTCCTTTTCCATCGGCACGGGAGACGGCGTGGCTTTGCACCTTGGGGAGCGTTATGAGGATGCCCTGGAAAGCCTTGAGGACCTTATCGACCTGTTTTCCGAGGCGGACGGAACGCAAATAGAACTCCCTTGCGCGGACGGCGGCACCGTAGTGGCGGTCCTCCATAAGGGCTTCCTCGGCAAGCACCTGAGGGTCGGGAGAACCTCCCTTTCTAAAGGGGACCTGAAGGCCATCCGGAGCGGTCTCAAGATTTCCAAGAAGCTCCATTCGGACCTGTAGCGCGACAACACAAACGGAGGGTTCGGCTAAAAAGATTCTTCACTTCGTTCAGAATGACAGCCTCATGTCATTCTGAGGCCGGTTCATCTGCCGAAGAATCTGCTTGTTTAAGGCCGGGGACATGAGCAATGTCATATTTTTTTCGTACCTTTAGCAAAAGATTGATTGATAACGTATGAAGTACTTCCTCATTCCCCTGGCGCTGGGCGTGTGCCTGACGCTGCAGGCGCAAAAACCCAAGGAGCCGCATAAAGTACAGAAGGCCAATTATGAACAAGCCGCGCGGTTCTCTTCCCAGTCCCTGCGCAAGATGGTGTACAGCACCCGTATCCGCCCCAACTGGTTCGCGGAAAGCGACCGGTTCTGGTACAGCTGGAAAACGGCGGAAGGGACCAAATACTATATCGTAAATGCCGCGACGGGCGCCAAGACGGAGGTGTTCGACCTGGAAAAACTGGCCCGCCAGCTCACGGAGATTACCCGTGACCCGTACGACGCCCAGCACCTGAAGCTGGACCTGGAGCTCAAGGAGGACAAGCGCTTCCAGTGGGATCTCACGTCCAAAACGCCCAAGCTGGACAGCCTGGGCAACACCACGGACAAGTTCGTGGAATACCGTTTTTATTACGATATCGCCTCTCGGGAACTCACCTGGGATACGGAGGAGCATGCGGACGAATACCCGGACTGGGCCAATGTAAGCCCGGACGGCAGCGTGGGTATATACGTGAAGAACCACAACCTGTGGCTCATGGACAAGGAGAACCTGAAAAAGGCTGCCAAGGACCCCAAGGACAGCACCCTGGTGGAGCGCGCCCTTACTACGGACGGCAGCAAGGACATCTCCTGGCTGGAGGACAACTATTCCGGTGACATGGAGGCGGATTCCACTGCCCGCAACTTTGCGCGCCTGCACTGGGCTCCGGACGGTCAGCACTTCGCCCTCATCCGCTGGGACATGAGCCCCGTGAAGGAGTTCTGGGTGATTAACTCTTTGGCCAAGCCCCGTCCGGAACTGGAAGCCTACCACTATCAGATGCCCGGAGAACCCGGTCCGCAGGGGAAACTCCTTATTCTGGACTTGCAGGGGAATCGGCAGGAGGTGAAATGGTACGCCTTCAAGGACCAGGACGGTGAAATCCTGGACGCCAGGTCCACCGCCAAGGACCGCGCTGCAGACTTTTACTGCGAAAAGTGGCTGGGAGACAACGCCTCGTTCTACCTCCTGCGCCGCAGCCGGGACCTCAAGCGCCTGGACCTGTGCAAGGTTGAAATCGGCCGGGACAGCACCCAAACCCTGGTGGCGGAGCGCATGAACACCTATGTGGAGAACCGGGACCCGTACTTCCTCCCCAATGGAGACTTCGTGTGGTGGAGCGAGCGCGGCGGCTGGGCCAACCTGTACCTGTATGGGGCCGATGGTACCCTCAAGCGCAACCTCACGGAAGGCGCCTACCATGTGGAGGACATCCTGGGCCATAACGCCAGCTACCTGGTGGTGAGCGCTTGCGGGGTCAAGGCTGACGAGAACCCCTACCAGATGCACAACTTCCGCGTCCCGCTCACCGGCGGTGCCATGGTGCAGCTGGATATGGACGACATGGACGTGCTGGCAACGGCCTCGGACAACGGCAAATACCTGGTGGCCAATTACTCCCGCGTGGACTGCAAGCCCGCCGTGATGCTGGTGAACACCGCCAACGGCAAGCGCACCGCCCTGGAAGAGGCGGACTTCTCCCGTCTCATGGCTGCCGGTTACAAGTTCCCGGAACGCTTCAAGGTGAAGGCTGCGGACGGCATCACGGACCTCTGGGGCGAGATGCACAAGCCCTTCGACTTTGACTCCACCAAGGTATATGCCATTGCGGACTATGTGTATCCCGGACCGCAGGTGGAGGCCAATGACATTTCCTGGCGTTTTAACCTGCGTACGGACCAGCTGGCCCAGCTGGGCATGATTGTTATTACCGTGGGCAACCGCGGCGGTCATCCCAACCGCTCCAAGTGGTACCACAATTACGGTTACGGCAACCTGCGGGACTATGGCCTGGAGGACCAGAAATACGCCATCCAGCAACTGGCGGCCCGCCACAGGTACATTGACCTGAACCGGGTGGGCATCCACGGCCATTCCGGCGGCGGTTTCATGTCCACGGCGGCCATTCTGAAGTACAACGACTTCTTCAAGGCGGCCGTCTCCTGCGCCGGCAACCACGACAACAGCATTTACAACCGCTGGTGGAGTGAGCAGCACCATGGCATCCAGGAGAAGGTGGTCAAGGGAGATACCACCTTTGTCTATAGGATAGACACCAACCAGGAACTGGCTTCCCGCCTGAAAGGCCACCTGATGCTGGTTACCGGCGACAAGGACAACAACGTGAACCCGGCTGGCACCATCCGCGTGGTGGATGCCCTCATCCGGGCGGGCAAGCGGTTCGACCTGGTGGTCCTGCCCGGCCAGCGCCACGGATTCGGGGACATGAACGACTACTTCTTCTGGAAGATGGCAGACCACTATTCCCGTTATCTGATGGGAGACCGGCGGGAAAGGTCTATCGACATAACGGAACTGAACAATGACTAAACGGATGAAAAAGTATTTTTACGGGCTTGCGGCGCTGTTGCTCGCTGCGGGCTGCAACTCGTTCCAAACGGCTGTGTATGAGGAAGAAATGGCCATGCCGCTCAAGGAGGACAGTGCCGATTCCCTTTTCTACTCCGTCTCGCTGGAATATGTGACCGGCGGTGTGCCCGAGGAGGCATGCCGGCAAATCAACAATACCCTCCTCACTACGGTGTTCGGCCTGGAAGAAACGCCCGGTACCGTGGAGGAAACGGCTATCCGCTACCGCGAAAACCTGATAGACGAGTATCTGACGGAGAACGCCCATGCGGAATTTCCCGCCGGCTCGCTCAGCTGGGGCGACGAAATCAAGGGCTGTTTTGTAGAGGAATGGAACAAGAACAAGTGCTATTCCATTTCCTATTCCTCCTTCCGCGGGGGAGCGCACGGCATGTACACCATCACCAGCCTGGTGTTCAATCCCAAGACGGGCGCCCTCCTCACCGAGGATGACCTCTTCCAGGAGGGCTATCAGGAACCGGTGAGCGCGCTCATGCGGGAAAACCTGCGGGCGGCCCTGGCGGATGACCAGGATGCCCTGGAGAGCATTTGGTGGGAGAATGTAGCGCCCAACGGCAACTTCTGGCCGGACAAGAACGGTATCAGCTGGACGTTCCAGCCGTACGATGTGGCTCCGTATGCGCTGGGTGCCATTTCGGCGGATGTAAGCTGGGAACAATTGAAACCCTATCTCAAGTAATCTATGAATACCCAATGGATTGTGACGGAAATTGACGGGAAGGTCGCATCCATTGCGACCGACTACCGCCATCTTCCCCATATCGGCGCGGAACTGGCCCGGCTGCCTGCTCAGGAAACGGCCTCCCTGGGAACCCGTAAAATAAACACGGAGGAACTGGTTGAATTTGCCGCCTATCTGGCTTGGGAGGACCTTCGGCTCTTTGGAACGCCCTTCCAGCTCAAGGTGTGGAAAACGCTGTTCGAGCTGCCCCGGAAGCTGTATAGTTATACGGAACTGGCCACGTTGGCGGGCAACCCGCAGGGCGTACGCGCCGTAGCCCATGCCGTTGCGCTGAACCCCGTAGCCTATGTGATTCCCTGCCATCTGGTTATTCCCAAGGAGTCCCTGGACCGGGAGGCCCAGATTCAGGCGCTGGCCCAGAAGACCCTGTTCAAGGGGGAGGACCTGTACCTGCTGGACAGCCTGGATGTGGGCGCCTACGCGTACGGCAGCGACCTCAAGCGGGCCCTTATCAAACTGCAACTCGCTCAATAGTAGATGTTTTCTGTATCGACCTTTCACATCGTGCTCATCGCTATGACCGTGATGGCTGTGGTGGTGTTTGTATCGCTTTTTTTTGTGGATGCCGGCTACGGCAAGTTTTACCAGCCCAAGTGGGGCCCTGCCATCGACAACCGGGTAGGCTGGATGCTTATGGAGGCGCCGGTGTTTGTGGCCATGCTGCTGCTCTGGTGGCTGTCGGACCGCCGGGAGGACGGCATCCGCCTGGTGTTCCTGCTGCTTTTCGAGCTGCATTACTTCCACCGGGCCTTTGTATTCCCCTGGCTCATGCGCGGGCGCAGCAAGATGCCGCTGAGCATCATTGCTACGGCGGTGCTCTTCAATACCCTCAACGCGTACATGCAGGGCGGCTGGCTCTTCTACGTTTCTCCCGAGGATTATTATAGTGCCGATTGGCTCACCGGCGCTCCGTTCATCGTGGGTACGGCGGTGTTTTTTTCCGGCATGGCCGTCAACATCCATTCGGACCGCATTATCCGGAACCTCCGGAAACCCGGGGACACGGCCCATTATCTGCCCAAGGGCGGTATGTTCCGCTGGGTCACCAGCGCCAATTACTTTGGCGAGCTGGTGGAGTGGACGGGCTTCGCCATCCTTACCTGGTCGCTGTCCGGGGCCGTTTTTGCCCTGTGGACCTTTGCCAACCTGGCACCGCGGGCCGCGCGCATTTACAACGGGTATCGGCAGGAATTTCCTGAACAGCTGGACCCCCATACCACCAAACGTATTCTTCCCTTTATTTTTTAGCACATGTCTCCCATCGACTCTCCTATATTTACACCGGTGCAGATTGGCCCCGTGACGCTGCGCAACCGCATCATCCGCTCGGCGGCTTTTGAGAATATGGCCTATGGCAACAAGCCGTCGCAGGACCTGAAAGACTACCATGTGGCCGTGTCCCGTGGCGGTGTGGGCATGACCACGCTGGCCTACGCTTCCGTGAGCCGGAGCGGACTTTCTTTTGACGGACAGCTGTGGATGCGGGAGGAGATTGTGCCGGCGCTCAGGGACATTACGGACGCCATCCATGCGCAGGGCGCCAAGGCGTCCATCCAGCTGGGGCACTGCGGTAACATGACGCACCGCGCCACCTGCGGCTGCACGCCGGTGGGGGCTTCCACGGGCTTCAACCTCTATTCGCCCAC
>DFFY01000062.1:4641-35995 GCA_002371115.1 Bacteroidales bacterium UBA3764 | reverse complement strand
GCTGGTTGAGGCCGGTGATGTAGTCTATGCGGATGGAACGCTCGTACTCACGGCCGCGTTTCTGGATTTGGGAAATCAGGTTGGGAATGCTGGAACGCAGGTAAATCAGGAGGTCCGGCGGATTCACCAGGGACATCATGAGGTCAAAGAGGTCGCTGTAGTTCTCGAAGTCGCGGGTGGACATGAGCCCCATGGCGTGGAGGTTGGGCGCAAAGATGCGGGCATCCTCATAAATGGTGCGGTCCTGGATGATGACCTCCTGGTGCTTGGAAATTTCCACCACATCCTGGAAGCGCTTGTTCAGAAAGTAAATCTGGAGGTTGAACGACCAGCGTTCCATGTCCTCGTAAAAGTCGGCCAGGTAGGGATTGAAATCTACCGATTCAAACTTGGGCGTCCAGCCGTAGTGGGCCGCCAGCATTTTGGTAAGTGTGGTTTTTCCACTGCCGATATTACCTGCAATAGCGATATGCATAATATAATGTTAATTGTATCTATTTGTCATTTCGAGCGAGCGTAGCGAGTCGAGAAATCTTAAAACAAGCCAAACAGCGCAGCGTCTATCCGGTCCGTGATGGAGGCAAAGTCCTCCGGGCGGCTCAGGAAGTCCAGGTTGTCCGCGTCCACAATAATGAGTTTGCCTTTGTAGCCGGCAATCCAGTTCTCGTACCGCTCGTTGAGGCCGCTCAGGTAGTCGATGGAAATGCTCTGCTCATAGTCCCGGCCGCGTTTCTGGATTTGGTACACCAGGTGCTCGATGCCGGAACGGAGGTAAATCATGAGGTCCGGTTCCTTCACCACCTCCATCATCACGTTGTAGGTGTCCATGTAGGTGTTGTAGTCCCGCTCCGTGAGGTTCCCCTGCGCGTAGTTGTTGGCCACAAAGATGTTCACGCCCTCCATGAGGGTGCGGTCCTGGATAATGACTTCCTTGGACTTGGCAATTTCCAGGACGTCGTGCAGGCGCTGCTGCAAAAAGTACATTTCCAGCGCAAAGGACCAGCGTTTGATATCGGCATAATAGTCTGCCAGGTACGGATTGTAGGTGACGGACTCGAATTTGGGCGTCCAGCCGTAATGACGGGCCAGAAGCGTTGTAAGGGTGGTTTTTCCACTGCCGATATTTCCTGCGATTCCAATGTGCATACGTGCGGCGCTTTATTCTACAAATGTACGTATTTTTTTGTACTTTTTGTTCTTATTTTCTCCTTCTGCTGATAAATATCCTAGTTCAACAAGACGTGCAAGGTAGCGTCTTGCTTTGCGCTCATCAATGTCAAACCGTGCTACGACCATCCTGGTTGATATATAATCTTCTTGGGTGGCCATGCAAACAATCTCAGACATTTTTTCGGACATTTTTTCGGATACGCCCGCTTTTTCGGACAATTCTTTTCTAATTCTGTCCTTTAACTTCGCATTGTCGGACGGCTTATCGGACGCATTATTTGACGAATCATCAGGAAAAGTTAATTCTTCCGGATGATCATATAGTTCCAACATCGCATTCACATCTTGCTCATGCCCACCATAAGGTAGTGAAACGACCACGCGGTCGATGCCCATATCTTCGTGAATGTCAGCCGCCATATGGAATACATGTTGCCATACTTTACATATGCTGCTAAGGCCGCTTCCGGCTCGTTCTCCATAATTAATGAGGGAGAAAATTTTCAAGATGACTCCATTTCTGGGATCCGAAATGCCACCTTCGATTGCCTCTTTTTTTGCCACACGCATATTGCCAGGATTAGCGAATGAGAAGCCGTCTTGGTTTTTGCTTATGACCAGGCCTCTGCGTCCATAAAAATCGGCATGAGCACAGCTGTTTGTGATGGCTTCTCTCAGTATTTTGTGTAGGGGAGTATCATCTACCCGTCGCAGGTTTCTCAGGACGAAGGGCACCTTCAAATCTGCCGTCAATTTCGGCACAACTTTATACACAAAGTCAAAGATGTTTCCACTCCAGTCTCCTGAAGAAGATACAATGCGATCAGTCCACCGCGTCGTAGACATTCTCCGATTCTCTTGGTAATCAAGGAAATACTGTGGAAACTCTCTTAATATGTCGTATTCGTATCCAAACATTAATAATCCTGCGGCTGTAGGATGGTAGCAACCGTCGTTGCCCGCTGCCAAAGCCCCTATACGACGAAGGAACACCTCATCCTCCAAGCGGTTCCACAAATGGTTGGGATGGATATTCTGAAATATCTGCCGATAACCATGAATTGTTTCCTTGCAAAAAACCGTCATGTCCATTTCCGTCAGGACCTTGGCATCCTGAGTTGAAAGAGATGCGTCGCGAAACATCGAGGATACTTCTTCCAGCGAACAAAGGTAATCTCCTTCTCCATTACGTCGATAGGTGCCCTGACGAGGGTCAAGACCCTTGTATACGGGCTTAGCTGTCCTGTCGGCACGAGGTATCTCCAAAACGAGGATGTCCTTTCCATTAACCTGTTCGATGCGAACGCTACGTTCCGTCATCAGGTTCACGCTAATCTTTTGCCTATTGTTAACCAGGTTCCAGAAATCCTTTTTTATCTTTTCTGCGTCCTTCAACCCTATAGCATATAACGAATGATCGTCATTTTCTTTCACGCCAAGCAAGATGCAGCCGCCGTCGGTGTTTGCGAAAGCGGAATAGCTTTCCCATAACGAGTCGGGAAATCCGCCTTGTGCCGCCTTAGCTTCCAATTGATTTCCCTCGCGATACTCTTTAAGTCTTTCTATTCGTAAAAAATCCTTCATCATAAAACGCATTTCAGTAATCCTACGGTTCGATACTCTGTTTCGCTGTTCAAATCTATCGTCTCATAATCTTCATTCAACGGGATTAGTTCAATCTTGGTGTGTTGCCAGCCTTCATTTGTGTCAACCTTGTTGCTATGATATTTCTTGATGGTGTACATGCCGCCATAGTCGCATTGAAGCAGTCTGAATAAAACTCTTGAGGTCAGGATAGTTTGCCCCAACACCTCCGTTTTTACTGGGAGCCTTACGCAAAGCTTCATCAATTTCCGGATTGATGTTCTCGGTCTTGGTGTAGTATTTTTGACCTTTAAATTGTTGTTTACACCAATCTTCTATACGTTCTTCAATGCTGTGTTTATTGTCTCTTGCCATGTTTGGTGAGTTTTTGCAATAAATACAAATATATTGAAAATAATGCAGTTTGCAAAAAAACAAATGCAAGGCGCGACAGATGATAATTGTACTTAGGTTTTGACGAGTGACATTTTCTCAGTAAATTTGCGAGTGTAAGCGATAGAAATATCATGTTACATTCCAGAATATTTCCCTTTAACCCGCTGGGAACCAATTGTGTAGTGCTGTGGAAAGACGGGCAGCAGGCGTGCACGGTGGTGGACCCCGGCATGCCTTCGCAGGAGAGTTTGGAGCAGCTGCAGGCCTTTTTCAGGGAGCACGGCCTCACGCCGGACGCCATCCTGCTCACGCACGGCCACTTCGACCATTTCTGGGGCGTCGCCAGGTTGCTGGCGGTGTACAAGGTGCCGGTTTACCTGCATCCGCTGGACATCGACACCATGGAAAACGTGACCGGAAGTGCGCATGTGGCACAGTCCTTCTCCTTCCTCAAGCACGATTTTCCCACGGTGGACATTGCCGACGGTGACGTCATCACCACGGCCGGAACGGCCTGGACGGTCATCCATACGCCCGGGCACTCGCGCGGGAGCGTGTGTTATTATTCAGCGGAGAACAGCCTCCTCCTGTGCGGCGATACGCTTTTTGCCGGCAGCATAGGCCGTACGGACCTATATGGCGGTGATTATGATGAACTCATGACTTCCATCAAGGAGCGCCTGCTCAACCTGCCCGGGGAAACGGATGTGATTCCCGGCCACGGACAGCCCACCTCCATTGCCCGGGAAGGCATGTACAATCCCTTCTTGGAGCCTTTTAACGAAGCTTTTGATGATGACAGGGTTATTTAATCTTGTCATTTCGACCGAGTGAAACGAGTGGAGAAATCTCACATGAACATCATCTGGTTAGACACCATCGACTCTACCAACACCGAGGCCCTGCGCCGGCTCCCGGAGCTGCCCTCCATGACCGTCCTGGCCGCCCGGGAACAGACCGCCGGCAGGGGACAGCGGGGCAATACCTGGTTCACCGAGCCGGGGAAGAACCTTACCTTTTCCATTGTTGTGAAGTTCGCGGAAGGGGAGCTGCATGCCTCGCAGGTACACTGGCTCAATTACCTGATGTCGGACGTGGTGTCCATGTTCCTGCGTTCCTATGGCATCGACTGCACCATCAAATGGCCCAACGACGTGTATGTGCAGCGGCGCAAAATCTGCGGCATCCTCATTGAGAACACCTTGAAAGGGGAGTGGGTGGATGCGGCGGTGATTGGCACGGGCATCAATATCAACCAGCGGGAGTTCCCGCAGCTGGCCAACGCCACCTCGCTGGTGCGCTGCTATGGCCAGGAGCAGGACCTGGAGGCCTGCATGGAGAAAGTGGCGGCGCTGTTCCAGGAAGAACTGCCGTGGCTGTTCAGCGAGCGGAGCCGGGCCAGCCTGTTCCGCAGCTATTCCAACCAGCTGTTTCAGATGGGGAAAAACGCCCGCTTCCACGACCTCCTGGAGGACCGGGAATATTGGGGCCGCATCCAGGGCGTGGAGCCGGACGGCCGCCTGTGCATCTGGGACCTGGAGGCTCCCGGCAAGCCGTATCGGTACTATCGGTTCAAAGAAGTAGGGTATATCTTATGAAACGGGAAATTTGGGTGGATTTTCTGCGGGTGACCGCGTGCTTCATGGTCATGGTGGTCCATGGAACGGAACCTTTTTACATTGGGGCCGATGGTGCCAATATCCTGACGGCCACCGACGCCTTCTGGGTGGCGGCCTTCGAGGCGCTGTGCCGCTGCTGCGTGCCGGTGTTCCTCATCGCCTCCAGTTACCTGCAGTTCCCGCTGCACTATTCCACGGGCACGTTTTTCAAGCGCCGCGCGGTGCGCATTCTCTTGCCGATGGCCTTTTGGACGCTGGTGTATGCCCTTGTATGGGGAGAGCCGGTGGCCAACCTGAAGGGTCTTCTGCTCAACTTCAACTATGCGGCGGGGCACCTGTGGTTCGTGTACATGCTCATCGGCATTTATCTGATTATGCCGCTGCTGTCTCCGTGGGCGGAAAAAGTGTCCCGGAGGGAGCTGGAAGCGTATTTGGGCATCTGGCTGTTCACCACGCTCATCCCCTTCATCCGCGACTGGGCCGGGGGAGAGGCGCCCATCATCCAGGCGGCGGACGGCCTGCCTGCGCTGGCGCTGTTCCCGCTGTGGGGCGAGGCGGCGTGGAATCCCTTCGGCCTGTTCTATTATGTGAGCGGCTTTATCGGTTATCTGTTGGTGGGGCTGTACCTGCGCCGGTTCCTGGAGAACAACCGCTGGACGCGATACCTGGGCTGGACCATGTTCCTGCTGGGATTTGTAGCGTTGTTCACCAGTGTCCTGGGACACATTTCCGCAACCGGTGATACGTTCCCGCTGGCCGGGCCGTTGGCCATGGCCGTGTACTGGGAAATTCCGCTCGCTTTCTGCGGCCTGCCGGTAGTCCTGACCGCCGTGGGCCTCACCCTGGGCCTCCGCGCCGCCTTTGTCATCCCGAACTCTTCCCCTGTCATCCCGAGCGAAGTCGAGGGATCTCCTCTCTATCGTCACCTCATCCTCCCCCTCTCCAAGGCCGGCTACGGCATGTACCTCATGCACATGCTGGTACTGGCGCCCTTCTCCGCCCTTTATCGGGGCTGGCTGGGCCTGGGCCCCGACGGCCTCCTGGGCGTCTGGACCACCCCCGTGGAAGTCCTTGCCACGGCCCTCTCCGCCTTTGTGGTGGTGGGCCTGGCCGCCGTCCTCCTACAACGCCTTCCCCGCGTGGGCAAGTGGCTGGTGGGGTAGCCCCGGCACTTACGCCACAATAACCGTGATGCCCTCCGCCTCCAGGTGGTCCACTACGGACTGGGGAACGCCGCTGTCGGTGACAAGCACGTCTATGCTGGAGAAGTCGCTGATTTTTCCAAAGCCTACCTTCCCGTATTTGCTGGAGTCGGCCAGGAGGATAATCTCGGTGGCCGCGCCCATCATGGTATTGGTCATGCGGGCTTCTTCCACGAAGGCCGTAGTGAGGCCGGCCTCCAGGTCAAAGCCGTCGCAGCTGAGGAACAGCTTTGAGCATTTCACATTCTTCAGGCCGTCCAGCGTGTAGCTGTCCCGGACGGAAAGGGAGTTTTTGATGACCTTGCCGCCAAGCATCATGACGTCCACGTCCTCTTTCTCGCTGAGGAACACCCCCACCCGGATGGACGGCGTCACCACGTTCAGATGGCCTTTGGGCTTGATGTTCATGGCCATGGCCTCAATGGTGGAGCCCGAGGTCATGATAACGGAGTCGTCCTCCTCCAGAAGGTCTATCGCCGCCAGTGCGATTTTCTTTTTTTCGCTGACCTGCAGGGCCGACTTCTCATGGACAGGCAGGTCAATTACCTTTTTCCTTACGGGCGAAGCACCGCCGTGATTCCGGTACAGCAGGTGGCGGCTCTCCAGGACACGGAGGTCGTTTCTGATGGTGGCGCCTGTTACGCCAAGGTCGTCGGCAAGGTCCTGTACGCGGACATAACCTTCTTTTTCAAGTCTGCCCAGTATGTACTGGTGCCTTTCCTGAATCGAGAGCATAGCTTTCAAGTGAAAAGTTTCGCAAATATAAAAAATAAATTGTTTTTCAACAAAAAATCTAAATCGGGCAAAAATTTTTTAATTTTCTTTTATTTTTTTGGAGATGAAAGAACGAAAGCATATATTTGCAGAAAACATATTGCTCATGAAAAAAATTGTCATAATCGGCGCCGGAATGATGGGCTCGGCCCTGGCTTTTCCGGCAAGGGAAAACGGAAACGAGGTGCTTCTGGTAGGAACGCCTCTGGACAGGGACATTATCGAGGCCTGCAAAAAAACCGGCCGTCACCCCAAGTTTGAAAGGGATTTTCCCTCCGGTATTGCCTATTATCAGTTCGAAGACTGGAAAAAAGCCGTGGCCGGGGCCGATTTCATCATTGGCGGTGTGTCGTCCTTCGGCGTGGACTGGTTCCTGGAGGAGGTTCTCACGGAACTGGACCCGGCCGTTCCCGTGATTTCCGTCACCAAGGGGCTTATCAACCTGGAAGACGGCAGCCTCATCAGCTACCCGGATTATTGGCAGCGAAAATTGGCCCAAAAGGGCATTCACCGCACGGTGAACGCTATAGGCGGGCCTTGCACCAGTTATGAGCTGGTGTATCACGACCAGACGGAGGTGGCCTTCTGCGGAGAAAAATCGGAGCAAATCCGGATGATGAAAGAGGCCATGCGAACCTCCTACTACCATATCTCCCTGACCAACGACGTTGTGGGCCTGGAAAGCGCCGTGGCCCTGAAAAACGGGTACGCCCTGGCCATTGCCATGACCATCGGGCTTGTGAACCGCCACAACGGGGCAGACGCCGGCCTGCACTTTAATTCCCAGGCGGGCGCCTTCTACCAGGCCACCAAGGAAATGCGCCTTTTACTGGAAATGCAGGGCGCCAGCCGCGACTGCGAGAACATTGGCATCGGAGACCTTTACGTGACGGTCTATGGCGGCCGCACGCGTAAAATCGGCATTCTCCTAGGAGAGGGAAAAACCTACGACGAAGCCCTCCGGATTCTTTCCGGCGTCACGCTGGAGAGCCTTGTGGTGGCCCGCCGCGTGTATAAGGCCATGGTCAAAAAGGCCGAAAACGGCCAGGCCGACCTCGCCCAATTCCCCATGCTCTGCCATGCCGCAGCCGTGCTGGACGAAGGGAAGGACGCGGAACTGCCCTGGGAAGCTTTTACCTTTGATCAAACAAAATAAACCGATGAGACGGAAAAGAATACCAATCTTGCCGGCTTTCCTGCTTTTGCTGCTGGCATATTCCTGTTCCAGGCCGGAGATACAGATTTCCACCACCGGGAACAAGGGCTACACAGACACTCCCATCGTGAGTTTCAAGGCAATGGATGCCAATGGAGAATGGATTAATGCCGATATAGACGAGAATGACCGGAACATCAATTTCGTGTTCCGGGCCCATTCGTCTTTGGAGAAGGTGACCTGCCGCATCAAAGTGGACCCCGAGTGGGGCAGCCTCATCTTCCCGGAGACCGATGAATTCGAGCTTAATCTGAACGCAGCCCAGGTGATAACGGTGAACGACGGCGTAGATGATATCCGCTACCGCGTAAGCGGCGAAATCGCCGAGCCGCTGGACAATATTATTATAGAGGCCGGCTCAGAAAAAGCATCTCCGCTTTCCATCACCCCGGAGATGACGGTGCGCCTGACCTCTGAGAAGAGAAGGAGCACCCTGGAGCACGCCAGCATCACCCTGGTGAAAGACCCTTCCGTGGTCCTTATCTCTCCCGAAGATATCTCGGATGTGGACCTGAACGGGAAACCGCTCCAGATAAAGGTCTATGACAAGCGCATCCACCACGAGAAAACCTACACCATTTCCGCCATTCCCGCTGCCTCCATCAACACCGGAAGCGGTTCCTGGGAGGACGTTTCTGTAAGTTGGGGGGGGCAGGAACACAATATAAACCTGCCGGACCACATCTCCATTTATAAAACCGAGTCGCTTCATGGCAGCCCCGGGCGCATTGGTTGGGCCGTCGTGCTTAACGGCGGCATGCTCTCCGGCGGTCTTTCGCTGAAAGAGTCCTTTCCGGACAACAAAGTATCGCTGGCCCTCCACGCCAATCCGGACTACAAGGTTTTCGTGCCCTATCAGGGCGTGAACCGCTGGAGCAACACCCCCGGAAAATACACCGGAAACACCACCGGTGACTATATCAATCCCCTTGTCTGGACAAGCGGCACGGCCGTGAGAAACAGCAACTGGGGCAGCCTTCCCACGCTGGGCATCAAGGACGGGAAAGCGGAAATCCGCTATGCCTATGTCCTTGACGGCAGCCTGTACAGTTTTGCCGCGCCTTCCTGGCAGCCGAAGGCCCAGGATGGAATGCCCTGGGACGTGGACATGGCCGTGAGCGGCTGTCTGATGCTGGTACAGGGCGGAGAGAACCTGATTGGCGGCACGGACGCCCGTTCGCTGGACATCTACCGCAATGCCTGGACCTCGTGCCCCAACGCCGAGCAAAACCTCACCACCGCCTATAAATTCTCCTCTCTGGAATCCTACCTTACCGCCCGCACGGGGCGTACCGCCATTGGATGTACGCAGGACGGCTCCGTGGTCATTTTCCAAAGTGAACGCCTCGTGAACATGAATGGCGCCAACCTTTGGTATTCCACGCCGGACAGTGGCTCCACTGCAAACGAAGTGGCCCGTGAACTGGTAGAGATGGGCTGCGTAAGCGGCGCCCTTTGGGAAGAAAACTATTGGAACATCGTTCTTATGCAGGACGATGGCGCTTACCATGCCGGCAACAATCTTTGGGGAGTGGATTTCTTCCCCCACAAGCGCCGCGTGTCCCTGGCCGACGACGGCAAAGCCGGCGGTACCATCCTGGACAATGAATTTGTGAACCTTTATGTCCTCATGTTAAAGTAGAATGGCCATGAAAAGAATTGCAATCCTGTTTCTGACACTCTTGACGGCCATTACTGCCATGGCGCAGAAAAACCGCACCATCACCGGTACGGTCATGGAGGAGGATGGCCTTCCCGCCATCGGTGCCTATGTGCTCATTCCCGGCACCAGCAACGGCACCCTTACCGACCCGGACGGAAAGTATGTATTCACCCTTCCTGTCGATACAAAAACCATAGAAGTCCAGGCACTTGGCTTCCTGACGGAAACCGTTCAACTGGGTTCACAAAATGTCTATGACATCCTGTTAAAGGCCGACAGACTGCAACTGGAAGAGAGTGTGGTGGTAGGTTACGGCACCCAGAAGAAAGTAAATCTTACCGGCGCAGTGGCCGCCGTGAGTTTCGAGTCCATCGGCACCCAGTCGCGCCCCATGTTCAATGCCGCACAGGCGCTTACCGGCGCCGTCCCGGGCCTGCAGGTCATGCAAAGCTCCGGCGACCCTTATGCGGAGAGCTTCTCTTACATGGTCCGCGGCCAGGGAACGCTTAACTCCAGCGGCCCGCTGGTGCTGGTGGACGGCATGCAGCAGAACCTTTCCAACGTGGATCCCAATGACATTGCCTCCATATCCGTTCTGAAGGATGCGGCCTCCTGCGCCATCTACGGAAACCAGGGCGCCAACGGCGTTATTCTGGTAACTACCAAGAACGGCTCGGCCAACGGCAAAGTGGAAGTCACCTACAACGCCACTTTCTCCTACGACCAGCCCTTCAAAGTAATCCATACCGTGTCCAACTACGCACAGTACATGGAACTGATGAACGAGAGCGCCATCAACGTGGGGCAGCCGGCTCCTTACTCCCAGTTCACCATCAACCAGTGGCGTGCCGCCGAGGCCGATCCTTTCGGTCGTGCCGCAACCGGTTACTACAATTTTGTGGCCTATCCCAACACCGACTGGTGGGACGAGATTTACACCAACAAGTGGATGCAGAAACATTCCATTTCTCTGAGTGGCCGCGAGAACCGCGTGGGCTACAACTTGACCCTTTCCTATATAGATAATCCGGGAATCATTGAGAATACGGGATATAAGCGCTATTTTGCCCGTGTGAACGTATTCTCGGACGTGACCGACTTCCTGCGGGTGGGCGCCCGCGTCTGGGGCTATCACACGGACCAGGAGAAGGGCAACACCGGCTCGCTCACTTCCCTGAACACCCAGAAGATGGTTCCTGGCATTTTCCCGTACTGGAACGGCATGTACGGCGGCCCCGAAGCCAATGAAGAAGACCCGCAGAGCCACAATCCGCTTTGGGATATGAACACCACAAGGGGGTACCGCAAAAACACCCAGTTGTTCACCGATTTCTATGCCAAGGTAAAGTTCCTGAAGTATTTCAGCTTCGACGTGGATTTCTACTACAAGGACTTCCGCAACGAAACCCAGTCCATAGACACGGGCATCGGGAAGTACAGCTTTTCCCAAGGACAGTGGGTGGCGCAGCCCGTTGCCAATGAGAACCTTTACAGTTCCATGAGCTACAACAGGGAAAACCAATACAAGCTGTCGAGCCTCCTCAATTATGCCCAGACCATTGGCCGGCACGATATCACGGCCCTCTTCGGCTATGAGGAATCCCGTTTCATGCAGCGCACCGGTTCCCTTAGCGTGAAGGGCCTTCAGGACCCTTCGGTGGGAGATCCTTCGTCGGCTGTCGAGCCCTTTGAAAACGGAGGTTCCGGTACCGAATACGGTGCCCGTTCCTTCTTTGGAAGAGCCACCTATGCCTTTGACAGCCGCTATCTTTTCGAGGCCAATATCCGTGTGGACGGCTCGTCGCGTTTCGCCCCCGGTAAACGCTGGGGCGTGTTCCCCTCGTTCTCCGCTGCGTGGAGAATCAGCCAGGAACAGTTCATGAAAGGGCTTCAAGGCAAGGTGGACAATCTTAAACTCCGTCTTTCCTGGGGCCAGCTCGGCAACAACTCCATCGGCAATTACGACTGGCAAAGCACCTACTCCAGCCGGGGTTATTCCTTTGGACAGACGCTTGTCCCCGGCCTGGCCATCACCTCCATCGCCAACGACAACCTCAGCTGGGAGACCACCACCGTGGCCAATGCCGGTCTGGACTTCGGTTTCCTCCGTGGCCGCCTCAGCGGCAGCCTGGACGCTTACCGCAAGTACACCGACGGCATCCTTTACAGACCGGACATGATGATGGTGATGGGCAACGCCACCGGTCCGCGTGAAAACCTTGCGGCCGTGTCCAATACCGGCGTGGAGATGGAACTCTCCTGGAAGGACGGCAAAGGCGCTTTCAACTACGGTATCACTGTAAACGGCTCCTATAACATAAACCGTGTAGAAAAGTACAAGGGAAAGTTGCAAAGCGGCTGGCGGGTGAACGAGGAAGGGGAGAGAGAGTACTGGACCAATATCGGTGAAGTCTCCACCGGCTCTTCCAACCGTGTGCTGGAGGGCCACATGATTAACGAATTCTACATGCCCACCGTGTATAAAGGTACCGGCATGTACTGGAATGCCGACGGAAGCCCCAATCCCGACGGCGGCCCTCGGGACGGCATGATCCGCACCGTGGATGACATGATGTGGGTGCGTGCCATGACCGAGGCCGGCTACAGTTTCTATCCGTCCCAGAACATCCGCAAGGACGGTATCTGGTATGGTGAATACATCTATGCCGACAACAACGGCGACGGCATCTACGGAAACACCTACGACGCACAGTTCTGCGGGACCTCCACCACGCCCAAGTTCAACTATGGCCTCAATGCCTATCTCAATTACAAAGGGATAGACTTCTCCATGAGCTGGTCCGGTGCCGCCGGCTTCAGTATCTACTACTATAGGCTCGCAACCAACTCATCGGCAACCATTTACGGCTATACAATCGCCGACGCCGTTGCGAAGGACCACTATTTCTTCGATCCCAAGAACCCGGACGACCCCCGCACCAACCTCACGTCGGCACGGCCGCGGCTGTCCTACCTTTCCGGAAACGACCAGTCCAGCGCCACTTCCACCCTGCATCTTGAAAAAGGTGATTTCATCAAGCTCAAGAACGTGACCATCGGCTATACGCTTCCCGAAAAGATTACCCGCAAGGTCTATATCAAGAACCTCCGGGTGTTTGCAACCGGAGAAAACCTCTTTGCCATTACCGGCTTCAGCGGCATGGATCCCGAAATGAGATCCACCGCCGGCTATTCCACCATGCGGCAGTATGCCCTGGGCCTGAGTGTAACTTTCTAATCCTGCAGAGCCATGAAAAAGATATTTGCAGCAATAACGGCAGTCCTGGCCCTGATGGCTGTATCCTGCCAGAAAGAGCTTCTTGACACAGTTCCTACAGGTGCCATTTCCACATCGGTCGTCTGGACCAAGGCTTCCCTGGCCCGAAACGCCGTCACGGGTGTTTATAACGAGTTTTACACGCTGTACACCGCTGCAACGGGCGGCAACGGCGACTCCTGGCGCAACATGTTTGAAGGGTATTCGTCGGTCATGGATATCGACAAGAACTGGAGGGAACACTATCTGGTCATTTACGGTGCCGGAACCCCTTCGTCGTCGGATGTCGCCAACATGTTCAAGTTTTATTACACCATCGTGTTTCGCGCCAATGACGTAATAGCCCATATCGACGCTGTCCCCGACATGGATGCGGCGGAGAAATCCCGCCTCAAAAGCGAGGCGCTCTTTCTGAGGGCCTTTGCCTACTATAACCTGAACGTACTTTGGGGAGGCGTTCCGCTTTATACAGATTACATCAGTGACTCCAAAAAGGCCACGGCACCCCGCTCCAGCGAGTCGGAGGTTTGGGAGCAGATTATCGACGACCTCACCGTCTGTATCGACAATCCGAACCTTCCGGACCGGTACAGTGCCGGTGCCGCAGAATACGGCAGAGTGACCAAAGGTGCCGCCTACACGCTCCGTGGTATCGTATATCAGTGGCAGGAAAAGTGGGCCGCTGCCCTGGATGACTTCAAAAAGGTGGAAGACTGCGGATATACCCTGTTCAGCGGGGACTGGGCCGACCTCCTGCACCCCCAGAACGAGCAGTGCTCGGAGATGATTTTCGCCATCCAGTGCGAGGCGCAGGAAGCCATGGGGAACATCCGCGGCCGCAGCTTCGGCAACCGCGACACTGGCGGCAGCGGCTGGAACAACTACCTGCCCAACCCCGCCTATGTCCAGAGCTTTGAAAATGCCGACGGCAGTCCATTCCGCTGGACCGACATTATCCCGGAATGGAACGACATGAAACCGGAGGCCCGTTCGGTATTTTTCCTTCGCGACGGCATGACCGCCGACGAAATCCAGAAGATGACCGAATATGGGGCCGATATGTCCAAGTACCTCACCGGCGGCAACGAGGCACGCATCAAGCGGGCTTATGACAACCGTGACCCTCGCCTTAAAAAGAGCGTTATCACGCCCTATTCCACCTACACTGGTTCCATCAGCAATGTGGAACGCACCCTTACCCTGCGCTGGCCCTACCGAAAGGATACGGCCTCGCCCTGGGATATCCGCACGGACACCAACTCCATGTTCTACTATTTGTGGCGTAAGTATGTTCCAGTGGGCAATGAATGTACAACGGCCTGGCTGTACGAGCAGGATATCATCCTTTTCCGCTACGCAGAGGTTCTTCTTCGCCGTGCCGAATGCCTGAACGAACTGGGCCGGACAGAGGAAGCCGTCACCCTGGTGAACCAGGTGAGAAAGCGCGCCGGAGCCGTTACGCTCAACAATGCATCTTACCCCGCTACGGCGGTTTCCGGTCAGGACAACATGCGCGAAAGGATTCGCAACGAGTTTTACTGGGAACTTGGCGGCGAGGACAGCATGTATTTCAATGAACTCCGTTGGGGCACCTGGAAGGACAGGAAGTTCCGCGACGGCACCATGGAGTCGGCGGCCCTTTCCACCAATGGACTCATGCAAATCTGGGGTTCTCTTACTTACAACTGGGTATATAACGGCGATTACGTGCGTTACTGGCCCATCCCGGCCAAGGAGCGCGAGATGAACCCTTCGCTTACCCAGAATCCAGGCTGGAAAGACTAAGTCAAAAACAATTAAACCATATAAACAATGAAACGAATTACACTATTACTTGCCATTTCCTTGGTAGCTCTTTTCTCCTGCAACAAGGAGAAGGAGTTGACACCGGTCCCCGAAAAACCGGTTGAGGAGGGAACAACAGTCTTCAGTGCCAGCGTGGAAGACCCCGCCACCAAGACAAGTATCATTGACGGGAAGAAGGTGAACTGGACCATGGGAGACAAAATCTCTCTCTTCGGCGAGGGCACCAATGCCACCGGCACCGCCGAATCTTCCGGCGACAAGAGCAACTTCCCCGTCACCGGAACCGTGGGCGCAGCCCCCTATCTGGCCGTCTATCCGGCTGGCTGCGGCACCTATGCCTCCGAGACGCTCAAGGTAACCGTACCGGCCGCCCAGACAGGCGCCTTTGCCGACGCCAACATCATGGTGGCCAAGTCCAATGACGAAAACCTTGCCTTCAAGCATCTCTGCGGCCTGCTCAAATTCACTGTAGGCGAAGGTGTCACCGCCGTTAAGATCAAGGCCGACGACGACGCTGTCATCGCCGGCACCGTTCCCGTGAGCTTTGACGTGAACGGCATCCCCGAAACCGGTGATGTGGAAAGCGGTGCCAACGAAATTACGGTTACCATAAACGGAGAAGGCGAATACTACGCAGCTCTTCTGCCCGGCGTGACCCTGGGGGGTTTTTACTTTGAAATCACCACAGCCGGTGGCAGTAAGATGGTCTTCTCTCCCAAGAACCTCACAATCAAACGCAAGAGCGTCATGGACATGGGAAATATCGATGAGCACGTGGTTACCAACTGGTTCGTCACCCCTGCCGGCGCCGGCAAGAAAAACGGCGTGAGCTGGGAGAACGCCTTCGGCCTGGCGGAACTCCAGGCCCTCTTCCCCGGTGGCGCCATCCCGGCGAAAACCATTGCCGTATATGGCAACGGAACGTTCCATTTTATGGAAGGAACGTATGACACTTTCTCCACCATCATTACCTTTGACTTTACCAAAGCTGGAAAAGTAACTGGCATAACCCTTCTTGGCGGTTATGCGAGCACCAGCACTGGTACGGACATTTCCAAACGGAATGCAGCATCCTACCCTACCGTATTTGACGGCACGAGCGCTTCCTTGCAGCACCTGATCCGGTTGGACCGCTATGCCAATGCGCTCATCGACGGCTTTACATTCCAGAAATTCACGTCGACTTCTTCAGACGGCAACAGCGGCGGCGGCTCTGTCTGTTACTCATATACCGGCGCTCCGAAAGATTTCCCGGTATTCACATTTGCCAACTGTTCCTTCCTGAACAACGGCTCTCCGGTACGTGCTGGCGCCATCCTGGTCCGTAGAGGAACCGGAACCCTTGAAAACTGCGTCTTCAGCGGCAATACCGCCACCACCAACGGACCGGCCGTCTGCATCGTGGACGAAACTACGCAGGTGACCGTTACCGGCGCATCCACATCCGTCACCGGCAACACCGCCACTAAAAACGGTGGCGCCTTCTATCTCGCCGGCGCTTCCAAACTCACGATTGAAGACGGAACCTTCTCCGGTAACGGAGCAGGCGGCTACGGCGGATTGGTCGGCATCGGGTCAACCGGTCAGGTGACCATCAATGGCGGAACGTTCTCTTCCAACACATCGACGGATTACGGCGCCGTTGTCGGCTGCGCCGGGACAGGAACCGTGACCATCCACGGCGGCTCCTTCACCGGCAATACGGCCACCACTTATGGCGGTGTCCTCTATGGCGCGAACGGTTCCAACTTTACCATCGAAGGAACGGCCGGCAAGCGGGTCCTGATGAAAGACAACGTGGCCAACATCGCTCGATTCTACAGCGCCGGTGGCGCCATCTATATTACGGGTGACGCGACGCCTTCTTCATTAAACGTATCTTACTGTGACTTTGAAGGCAACAAAGCCTTGCAGCAAGTAGAAGACGGCGGTGCTGCCGGCGGAGCAGTCGGTTTCATCGGCACCCTGAGCAGTGTCTCCTTTGACAACTGCCGCTTCACCGGCAACCAGGCCTACCGCGGCGGAGCCCTCCAGCTCGACTGCGCCGTTACCGGTGGCATTGCCCTGTCCAACTGCGTCTTCGACGGGAATGTGGCGCTGAATCCCACCAAGGCAAACGGCGGATATGGCGCAGCGGTGTTCCTTTCCAAGAACTTCACCCAGACCATTACAGCAGACCATTGCATATTCGTAAACAACCGGGCCGTCAAAGGCGGACCGGCCTGGGCAAATTACAATAGCGGAATGACCTGCAAGGTCTTCCTCAATGGTTGCAAGTTCAGCGGCAATTATGTCGATGCAACATCCAACGCCAACAACGCCATTTACATCTGCACCGGTTATGTGGGCATGAACAACTGCGCGGTGTGGAACAACGTCCATGCCGGGCAAGAAACCATCCGTCCCATCCTGCTGGACGGAGCGGCAAGCGTGGTGATTTCCAACACTACGGTCTATGGCCACCATTTTGCGACATATGCCAATACATCGGGTGCCAGACTGAATCTGGTAAACTGTCTCCTGGCCGGCTCCTCCTATCAGACCAATACCAAGAGCGAGGTTACTTACGCCTCTGGTACCGGCGAGGATTACGTCTTCCAGATTGGCAGTTCCAACAATTTCTACACGAATGCCTGGACGACGCACAGCGCGCTGAGCACTTCCTATACGGCCACCTGGAAGGACCGTTTCGATACGTATAAGGTCATCGATCCTTACACCCTTTCCGATTTCACCGGCTTCACGCCGATGACCACCACGACCGAGGCTTATATCCGCGGGCTGGAAACGACCAACAATACGGCCTTCGCCGACTGGCTGGGAACGGTTCATGGCTACGACCAGGACATCGACGGCAACGAACGTAAGAGCCCTTACTGGCCTGGATGTTATCAGAAATAATTGATAATGAGAAGAATCATTTTATTAGGTATGGCGGCCCTCCTGGTCCTGTGTTCCTGCAGCAAAAAAGGCTACAGGAACATGGGGCTGGACGAGCGGCCGGTGATTCCGGAGGGGCAGACCGCCCGGAAGAGTTACGCCAACCCGGTTATCAAGAACAATTGCCCGGATCCGTCCATCATCGACGACCGTGAGAGAACCGGCTATTTCTATGCCTACTCCACACAGAATGGAGCCAACGGCGCCGAGAACGTAGTTTACCTCCCCGTTTACCGTTCCAAGGACATGATAAACTGGGAGTTGATGGGTAACGCCTTCGGCGGGCAGAACCGTCCCACCTGGGGCGCCGAAGTCACCCGCGTGTGGGCCCCGGACATCAATTACATTAACGGTCAGTACGTCCTCTACTACGCCCTGGGCCACCTGGAGCATTCTAACCTGGGCACCTCCGGTGTAGCCGTGTCGGAAACGCCCACCGGCCCTTTCAGGGACCTGGGCATCATTGCGTCGCAGGACAAGACCGGTGTAGCGAACAGCATAGACCCCAACTACTTTGAAGACGAGGACGGGCGCAAGTACCTTTTCTGGGGCTCCTATGGTGCCGGCAGCGGCATCCACGTGGCCGAGCTCTCCGACGACGGCCTTTCTCTCCGTCCCGGTGCCGAACCGGTGCATGTCGCCGGCAACAGCAACGGCTCCAATATGGAAGGCGCCTATGTGTACAAGCACGGCGGGTATTACTACTTGTTCGCCTCCATGGGCAATTCCTTCGCCGGCGGCAAGAGCAATTACCGCCTGGTGGTGGGCCGTTCCAGGAATGTTACCGGGCCCTACACAGGGCCCAGCGGCAAGGACCTGACAGCAGCCTGGTACCCGTCCACCGCACCCGATGTGATTATGGAAGGCTATGAGCCCAATACCACGTTCGTGGGCCCCGGACACAACGGTGAAATTGTCACCGACGACGCCGGCAACGACTGGATGATCATGCATGTGCGCTGGTCCGGAGACAAGTACGGCGGTCGCCCCATGATTCTGGAACGCCTGTACTGGGGTGCCGACTGGCCCTACTTCGGTAATTCCGGACGTCCCACCTATCAGGCCTATGGTCCTTATTTCAATCAGAAAGAGAATTAAACTTCAAAAGTTTGCTTAGCCATGAAGAAAGAATATATAACCCCTGAACTTGAACTTGTGGAGCTCTTTTCCCGAGAGTCCCTCATGTCCATTTCGAACGATGGCATTAACACGAATGAATTGGAAGACCTTGATGGAGAGACCTTCGATTGGTAAAGATTATGAAAGTCAGTAAGTTTTTGATTCCTGTCCTTGGAATGGCCCTGCTTCTGTCCTCCTGCGTGCGGGAGCAGCCTTACCAGGCCCCGGTACGCCCTGATCGGGAAGACAAGGGCGACGACCCCGATGATCCCGACACTCCCGGGGACCCCACCGTCCGTGAAATTTGCCTTGAGGCGGTAATCGAGGAGGCCCAGCCGGAGGTGAAATCGGCCCTGGGTAAAGACGGTGCGATTACCTGGACCGCCGGCGACGAGATTCTTGTCCACACCTCAGCCGGCAAGTGGGAGCATCTTGCTTTGGATACCAGTCCCGGCGTCCGTAGAGGCGTGTTTACGGGAAAAATCGGAAAGGACGAATCCCTTTCGGGCTATGCCGTGCATGTGAGCGACCCCGATGTCGCGTTCACGGAGTCCGGCATGGTATTCTCGCTGCCGGCTGAAAACCCGTCCGTTCCCCTTGTCGCTTCCGTTGAAGCAGAGGACAAGACGCTTGCCTTCAAGGCACTTACGGGTGCAGTGTGCGTAATTGCAACGGCCATCCCTTCCGGGGCCGACCGTTTTGTGCTGGAAGCCGATAAACCCATCTGCGGGCAATACAGCGCCGAATTCGGGGCGCTTTCCCTGACTGCTGCCGAAGAAGGCGGAACCCGCGTATCGGTGAGCATCACCGAAGGGGCCGATTCCTTTGTGGTCCCGGTCCCCGCAGGCACTTACACGCTCTCCGGCTATTTTGCCGAAGGCGAGTCGGTGTTAGAGGACTCCCGTTTCACGATTGGAACGGAGACCATCGACCGTGGCATGGAACTGGTCTTTGAAAACGGTGTCATCACAAACATAAAGGATATTTATGTTACGCCTGAAGGGGCGGGTCGTCAAAACGGCAAAAGCTGGGAAAACGCCTTTGCCCTGGAAGACCTGTCCGACATTTTTACCGGACAGGCGAGCGAGGAGAACATTGCGCGTTACGGCGGTGCCACCGTACATGTGGCCGGCGGTACGTACAAGCCGGTGAAGGCCCTCAATTTTGACTTTACCAAGTCCTCCGAGGCTGTAACTCTGACTTTTCAGGGCGGTTGGGACCCCGAGACCGGCGTAAGGGATGTATCGGCCCATCCTACCGTGATAGAGGGAAGCGCATCCGAAAACGGACGTTACGCCCGTTTCGACCTCCGTTCGCACCTGGTGTTCGAAGATATTCAGTTCAAGGATTTTGCATCGGGCATTTCCCTGTTTTACCTTTGGACAGGTGCCTCCAACAAGGATATAGACATTCTTTTCCGCCGGTGTTCTTTCTCCGGAAATAAGACTGTCACAGCCACCAACGGCGTGGTCTATGGCGGTGCGTTCTTTGTACGCGGAGGCCTGCTCAGGCTGGAATCGTGTTCCCTGCAGGACAATGAGGCCACCCGCGGTGGTGCCATCTCCGTCCTGGGTGACGGCAAGCTGCGCATCAGCGGAACGCCGGATGCCCCCACCGTGATTACCGGCAACAAGGCCGACACCGGCGGTGCACTGTACATCGAGAATACCCTGGGAGAGGTGAACGTATCCAATGCCCGTATCCAGGACAATGAAGCCACGCGGGACGCTACTACCTGGGCCGCCGGAGGAGCCGTTTCCCTCATGAGGAACAACGCCACCGGAACCATGGCCGTTTCCTTTACAGACTGTGAGTTCATCGGGAACAAGGCTCCCAAGGCCTGCGCCGGTGCTATTGGCCTTTACAATGCCGAGCAGAAGAGCCTCACCCTCACCCGCTGCCGTTTCGAGGGCAATGAATGTTACTCCCGCGGCGGAGCCCTTTTCACCGATTCCGGCGCGAACGGGGCCGATGTTTACCGCATCACCGACTGCTCTTTCATCGCCAACAAAGTGACCGGAACCGCATCCGGGACCGGATATGGCGGTGCCGTGGACGTGCAGAACAACTTCAAGGGAACCATGTATGTGAGCGGCTGTATCTTCGAGGGCAATACCGCCGGCCTTGGCGGAGGCGCCTGGGCCGACTACAACAACAATATGGTGCACCGGGTCTTCTTCAATGCCTGCCGTTTCCACGGGAATTACGCCGAGACAGGGGCCAACGGAAACGCCCTCTACCATTGCTCCGGCTACATGGCGCTCCACAACTGCGCGCTCTGGGATAATTTCAAAGCCTCACAGGCTACTCCTCGGGATATTCTCTCGGGAGCTTCTTCCGCCGGTGCCGTTGTCCTTTCACAAACCACCATTCACCAGGGCGGAGGTAATGCGCCGGTGTACATCAATTCCAACACCATCCGCCTGAATGTTGTGAACAGCATCCTTGCCACTTCCGGTTATCCCGCCTCCATCAAGTCGGGCGCCTCCTATGCCACCGGCTCTTCCGGCGACCACGTGCTCATGATAGGCAAGAGCAGCGCTTTCTATACCGGCAATTGCGCCGCAAGCATCCTCCTGGGCTACGATGCCTGGAAAGACAAATTCACGGACGGTTACAACTTCGACGTCAATCTCTCCGAAATCAACTTCGTGCCCATGGAGCAGTCTTCGTCGGCCTTCATCCGGGGGCTTGGCGGGAATGACGACATTGCCTTCGATACCTGGCTCTCCGGCCTTGGCGTTTACAACCGCGACATTGACGGGAAACTTCGGAGCGGCAGCTGGGCGCCTGGGTGCGTGCAGTTCACTTCGGAAGCATCGGCCCAGGCCCGCAAGGTGAGTATCCTGGGCGACTCCATCTCCACTTACGACGGTTTCCTCTCCGGTTCTCCGGTCCGGCCCCACTATCCGCGGGGCGATGTCCAGGACGTTACGCAGACCTGGTGGCATCCGCTTATTTACAAGAAGATGAGCAATGCTACGCTGGAAGGGAATTATGCCTATTCTGGTTCGCAGGTGGCACGGGCCACCTATCCCGGTTACAGCCAGACAACTTGGTACGGACAGAGCTTTATCGAAAAGTACCTCCGCGACGGATGCGGTAACCCCGACGTGGTATTTATCTTCGGAGGAACCAATGATTACATGCACAAGGATACGGGAATCTGCCCGGATGCCCCGGATGTCATTTACAACACAACCTATACGGCTCCCGAGTCAGTTCTGGAACAGATTGTCTCGAATACCGATGCCGCTGTGGGCCGTGCCGACATCGCTGCGCTTCCGGACCAGAACTTCAGCTGTGCCTATGCCAAGCTGCTGCGCCTGGTCAAGTACGATCATCCTGACGCAGTGGTTGTTTGCATCGTCGGAGATATTCTCACAGAAGCCGTCCAAAAGAGCATTCTTTACATTGCAGGGCATTACAACTGCCCTGTGGTGGACTTTTTTGCCGCCAACGGCTACAACGATGTGGTGAACGTGCCGAAGATTGACAATGTGCATCCTACATCGGAAGGAATGGCCTATATCTGCAATAAGATTTATACAGAAACAAAAGCGTATATAGAATGAGAAAAATAATTGTGTCGGCAGTCGTCTTGCTGCTTTGCATAACGGGATTTGCCCGTCCAAAACCCAAACATGTGGTTCTGATTGGTGTCGATGGCTGGTCCGTGGCCGAATTCTCGGCTGAGCTGATGCCGTTCACGGCCTCGTTGAAAGGGGAATCGGCCTGGACCTTCAACAAGCGAACGGTAATCCCTACGTCCAGCGGTATCAATTGGGAATCCATTTTCACCGCCACTTCGCCGGAATATCACGGATATACCAAATGGAACTCCGTGTCGCCGGATTTTGACCAGGTGACGGCTTCGGGCAGGGACCGTATTCCTACCATTTTTGCCCTTCTCCGCGAAAAAGAGCCGCAGGCCCAGATTGCCGCCTTCTACCAGTGGGCCGCTATCAAGGCCCTGGTGGACTCTACGGCCGTCAACGATCTTCGCTTCTTTGAGGAAAGCGTGGAAGGAGACAACGTGGAGGTGGAGGCTGCCTGTAAATACCTGAAGGAAGAGAAGCCCCGTCTGGCGCTTTTCTACTTCGGGACCCTGGACCATACCGGGCATACCTACGGCTGGAAGTCGGATGAGTACCGCAGCTATCTCTCGCAGATAGACAAATGCATAGAAGGAATCTTCAAGGGCATCAAGGATGCGGGCTTGGAAAAAGATACCATTGTCATTCTGACCACCGACCATGGCGGTAACAAGAAATCCCATGGCGGACAGTGGGTGAACGACGTCATGAAGACCCCTCTCTTTTTCTGGGGAAAGGGTGTAAAGGCAGGATATGAGATGCAGGGACCGGCCATTCAGATGGACATTGCCGCCACCATGGCCTGGCTGCTTGGAATAAAGCCCCTTGACAACTGGAGTGGAAAAGCACTGAAAGAAGCTTTCCGTTAGTGGAAAAGGGCATCGTCATGTTGTTATTGGTTCTTCTCACCCTGCCTGTGCGGGGTGAGAATCATGATGATGCGCGCCATACCATTCAACTCCGGGCCCGGGCAGGCTTCATCGCTGAAGGCTCCGACTATGGCTTCAAGTGTGACTTTCTGCGCATAACAGCCCAGGGACGTCTTGGTGGCGGATTCCATTACCTTGTCCGACAGCGTTTGAACAAGCCCATCAAAGACGGGGACTTCCTGAGCGCTACCGATTACCTGTTCCTGCGGTGGAACAAGGGTAACTGGGAACTGGGCGGAGGCAAGTATTATTTGGCCTGTGGCGGTTTCGAGTATCTCGCATCGGCTTATGACCTTTATATCCGTCCCGAGTATTTCAATGGGCTGGGCGGAATGTATAATTATGCCATCCAGGCCACCCGATTCTTCGGCAAAGAGTCGCTGTGCATCCAGGCAGGAAACAGCATTTATGCTACCGGCATGTCAAAGCTGCTGGGAGCATCGGCGCTATTAAGAGGGCGGCAGGGACCGTGGGAACACGCATGGTCGGTAAATGTTTTTGAGAGGGAGAAGGGGCTTTGCAACCTTTTCCTGTGCCTGGGGAACCGTTTTCACCTGCGGGACAATGCTTCGCTGGATTGCAGTCTGGCTCACAGGATGGATTTGCATGATGCGCGGCTGATGAAAGATTTTTCCGCAGTCATGCGTCTTAAACTGGGGGTGACGGACCAGCTGGATATCCTGGGTAAAGCAGTTTGGGATTACAAGGAGGAAGGTGTTGAGGACCCCATGCTTCCACCCGGTACCAATATTTGGAAAGCCGGGGGAGGCATAGAGTATTACCCGGTGTCAGGAAGCAAGACTGTGCGGCTGCACCTTGTGGGGTACTATTCAAGCATGGAAAAGTGTACCGTGATGGCCGGGCTGGCCGTTAACATAGATATTTTATAATTATGGACAGAAGAGATTTTCTCAAATTAGCCGGTGCCGGAACAATAGGATTGGGCCTTGCTGGGTCTTTCCCTTTGAACGCCATGGGGCGGCGTCCAAAGGATTCCTACAATTTGATTATCCTTGGCGACACCCACTATGATACCGAACCGGCAAGTGTCTATCATTCCAACTACAACGAGCCCACGGAGTGGCTGAACCGTGTGCAGCGGGCCGAGTTCGCCCGTAATGGGGAAATGTGGCGGGACCGCTGCCCCAGGCTCTTGAAGCGGGCGGCCTGTCTGGTGGATGAAAACACCCGCGCCGTCCTGCACATGGGCGACCTTATCCAGGGTGACTGTGGGAGCGGCGAAGTGCATCGCAAGATGTTGGATGACGTAATGAACTACTTCAAAGAGGCGTTCGGCGGGCTTCCGCTCGTCATGGTAGCCGGGAACCATGACATCCGCGGGGTGGATGCCAAAAAGGTATTCCACGAGTACATGCCGGAGAGAATGGCACGGGAGCTCGGCGTCCCTGTCACAAAGACTACCTTCTCCTTCAATGTGGGCGACGACGCGTTCATCGTGGTGGATTTCAACGACCCCGACGACGCCGAGGTGGACCGTCTGCTGGCCCGGACAAAGGGTTGCCGCCATACGTTTGTGATGGTGCACGGCCCCGTTTTCCCCTTCGACGGCGCTTCCTGCCGCTGGTTCTGGCACGGGAAAGACACCGAGGCCCGTCTCCATTTCCGCCGGGAGCTGGCCGCCCGCAAAGCTATCGTCCTCACCGGCCATGTGCACCGGACGGAACTGGCCGACTGGTGGGGCGACGGCGGACGTATTACCCAGATGACCTTCAACAGCGTATGGTCGAAGCCTGAACTGGACCAGTACACCGTTATCTCCGAAGGCGCGGCACAGTACGGAACCATGCGCAAGGACTTCAAGCGGCCCGACGGAAAGCCCATTCTGGACGAGACGCCCCTGTTTGACGAATACCGTTCCGGCCTCAAGCGTTACACGGTTTCTCCCGCCGCCGGAAGCTACAAACTGCATGTTTCCCGCAAGGGTATCACAGTAGATTTTTATGCGGGAGACGCCACATTTGTTACGAAAAAATTTGTACTCAGATAATGAAAAAAGCATCCCTTTTCCTATTGGCCATGGCGGTTTGTGCCATAATGGCTGCCCAGCCCAAGGTTGTGGGCCATCGCGGATGCCGCTATGCCGGCCCGTTTGAGAACACGCTTGCATCTTTGAAAGTGGCGCAGGCTGCCGGCGTGGACGCCGTGGAATTTGACGTCCATCTTACTGCAGACGATGAAGTGATAGTATTTCACGGTCCCCAGGTTCCCGGAGTGGGGAAAGACATAAGGAAAATGTCTTTTGCCGAGGCCCGTAAAGCGGTGTTGCCCGGCGGACACCGGATGCCAACCCTTCCGGAATGGTTCCGTCAGGCTAACAAGCATCCCGAGATTACCCTTATTATGGAAATAAAGGCGCAGCTTTCCGACGAGAAGCTGGACCTTCTTGTGGACATGGCCATGCAGCAGGCGGCAAAATACAAGGGGAAGGTAAAGGTGGAATACACGTCCTTCAGCACCCGCGCATGCGATCGCATTCGGGCAAAGGACGCCCTTGCCAAGGTGATTTACCTGGATAGTGGGGTTGGGGTTCCCGACGCAGCCTGGGCCAAAGAACGGGGATATAGCGGCATTTCGTACAACTTGGACGCGTTCCTGAACCGTCCGGAGATTGTTGCACAGGCCCGGCAGCTGGGCATTGAAACCACCCTTTGGCTGGTTAATGACTGTGAAGTGGCCGACTGGGCCATCCGGCACGGCATTAACTTTATTTCCTCCGACTTCCCGGAAAAACTTGTTCCTTATATTGATGCAGTAAAAGCATATAGGCAGTAATGGATACCCAGACGCAAAAACGCTTTGTGCGTGAGCAGTGGAAAACCCTCGTCATCCTGATGGTGGGGTACATCTGCTATTATTTTCTCCGTAAGAACTTCAGCGCCGCCATCCCGGCCATGGAAGCCTCGCTGGGCCTCTCGAAGGTGCAGCTGGGCATCTTTCTTACCCTGAACGGCATTGTTTACGGCGTTTCCCGGATGATTAACGGCATGCTGGCCGACCGCTACTCCAAGCGGCTGCTCATGAGCCTGGGGCTGGTGCTCTCATGCTTCATCAGCCTGGCCATCTGCTTTTCCCCCAAACTGAACGGTGTGTTCAATCTGTTGGACGCCCAGGGGAAAGCCACCCTGGGGCTGGTGTACCTGATTGGTTCGCTGTGGGTGCTGAACGGGTATGTGCACGGCATGGCTTATCCGCCCATCGCCGCCATGATGGCCCATTGGTTCCGGCCCACGGAACTGGCTACCAAGCAAAGCATTTGGAATGCGTCTCATTCGATAGGCGCCGGCGCGGTAATTGCCCTCTGCGGCTGGATGCTTTCCCGCTGGGGATACGACGCGTGGAACCTGTGTTTTATCGTTCCCGCCATCATTGCTTTCATGGGGGCTATCCTGATGTTCACCACCCTGAAAGACACCCCGGAGCAGGCCGGGTTCCCGCCGGTGGAAGCGCAGGAGGGGACGGAGACGCCGGGAGAACCGCTGTCCGGCAAGCGTTATCGCCACTACATTTCCCGGATGGTATTCCGCAATCCCGTCATCTGGGGCATTTCCATTGGCGATTTCTGTGTGTATGTCATCCGTTTCACCATTCTGGAGTGGGGCACGTCGTTCCTTACCCAGTACAAGGGGTTTGACATTGCCCTTGCCGCATCCATCGTGGCGGCGTCGGAGCTTATTGGCGGCGTGTTGGGCACCATTGTGGCCGGCTGGGTGACAGACCGCTTCATGGGCAGTCGCACCCTTCGCACAAGCGCCATCTTCACCCTGGGCGCAACCCTTTGCTTTGCCGCGTTCTGGCGGGTTCCTGCGGGGGCGCATTGGATGTGGAGCGCCGTGCTCATCGTTGCATCGGCCTTCTTCATTTATGGGCCTCAGGCTCTGCTGGGGGTCAGTTGCTCGCAGTATGCCACCAAACTTGCAAGCGGCAGCGCCAACGGCTTCTGCGGCATCTTCTGCTATGGGGCAACGGTAATTTCCGGCATCGGATTTGGCTATCTGGCCGACCATCCGGGCCTGGGCTGGAACGCCGTGTTTGTAGTGGCCATTGTCTTCGGCCTGCTGGGCACCCTCATTCTGGGCTCCTTCTGGAAGGCTCCCGCCGACGGCTACGCCCGATCGCGGCAAGTCCTGAAGGAGACGGAATAATAGTCCTGCTCCGGACTCCATCGACGAAGAAGGTATAGTCCGGGATGAATGCCGGTGCTTTGAGGATTGCATCCACGTGGGACGGGCCGGAGATACGGTGAGCTGGTTCCATCCGTCCATCCTGGAGTGCTTGAAAACGGACGTTCCGGAGAGTTTTCCATTTACCTATGAATGGGCGAAGAAGCGCCTGCAGGAGTAGGGGATCCAGGTGAAGGAGGATCGGCGTGAGAGGCTGCGCCTCGATATCTACCTGAAAAGCCGCGACAGTGATACCCATTACAAGTTTGAGGCATACTGTTACCAAGGAGAATCGGATATTCCCTTTTTGAAAGGTTTCCGCAAGGAGGAATACAGTGTTGAGGCGTTCAGCTTGTGGGTGAATTATAATTCGCTTATAGTCAAACTATTATAAGAATACCGTCATGCCAAGATAACTTTAAAGGGTATCTATCTTTTGCATGATTTTATCCGGAAGAATATCCAACCCAAAGTATATGTGAGATTCTTGATAGCCCAAGAACTGAATATACTTGATAACAAGAGCATAATTAGCCCTGACGGAAACTGTGCTTTTGGTTCCGGTACTATCAAAACATATTGCTTCGTGATGAGCGATTCTATTGCGGAAATCCTTTATAGTCTGCAACTCATTGAAAATAGCTCTTTGTCCAAGGCCAACAGTTTTAGCTGGAAATATTTGAAGGAGCGTACTGCCGCCACGCCTAAATGGAACTCGAGTGAAGAGATATGTCCAGAATCCGAATGTCACCGAGGAAACAACACGGTCATTCGTATAGCGTCCTCCATTATCCAGTTCAGCGATGGTACTTAAGACTGAAGTCCGCCGAGGATATGAATATAGCATTCCGCCGGGTTGAAGCTGATGCCTAATCCAGTCAGGATCTGCAAAATAGGCTTTATAGTGCTCATTAATGGCGTTGCGCAAGACCACCTCGAAGATGTTGAGAATACCGTAACACTTTTGACACAGTTTGATGTTATGTCGATAGAGAGTAAGAGCAGCTATCGTATTGCCTCCGCAGGCTGTAAGGTATTTATTGAGCCTTGCAGGAGAAAAGGCTTTTTCGTAGTCGGAATACTTCATCGTTCCTTTTTTTTCAATATTTTTTGCAAATTTAAGAAATATTCGTACCTTTGCAATGGAATCCCCGTGCGTCCCTGAGCAATCAAACGCGCGGGTTTAGTCTTTTTATACCCTTCTTTTATCCATACCGCTTTTCGTTACAAACGTACATAAAAATTTCCAACTATTGCAATGGCCGTATCGCCTCCTGGCCCGTACCCTCCGTCACGCCATCCTTATTCAGCGCCTTCACCACGTGGGCAAGTGGCTGGTGGGTTAAATGAGCTCGTTGCGCTCGCGGATGTCCTTGAGTCGGAGCTGCACGGTGGAGGAACCGCGGTAGAAATTCTCCACAATGGAGTAGCAGATGTCAATGGGGTTGCCAGCTTTGATATGGTCATAGAAATGGGCCATGTTAAAGCCGATGGCGGCGATTTGGTGGTACGGCTGGCTTTCCTGCATGAGGTCCAGCTTCAGGTGCACGCCGCCCGCGCCCACCTTGCGTCCGTTGCCGGCGTCATAGACGTCCTCCGTAAGGAACACCGGGTTGCTGTTGCCGGGTCCGAAGGGCTGGAACTGCTTGAGGATGCGCGTGAATTTGGGCGTAATCTGCGAGAAATCCAGCTTGGCGTCTATTTCCACCACCGGCGTGAGTTCCTCGCGCGTGATGTTCCCCGCGACAAAGCTGTCCATCCGGCGGCAGAATTCCTCCAGACACTCCTCTTTCATGGTGAGGCCGGCCGCGTACATGTGCCCGCCGAAGTTCTCCAGCAGGTCTGCGCAGCTTTCAATGGAAGAATAGAGGTCGAAGCCCTGCACGCTGCGGGCGCTGCCGGTGACAAAACCGTTGCTCTTGGTGAGCACCACCGTGGGCTTGTAATAGGCCTCCACCAGGCGGGACGCCACAATGCCCACTACGCCCTTGTTCCAGGTGGGGTTATAGACGATGGTCACGTTTTCCGTGGCCAGGGCGCGTCCGTTCTGCACCATTTCCAGCGCCTCCTGGGTGATTTCCCGGTCGATGGACTTGCGCTCGTTGTTATTGTCGTTGATTTGTTCGCCGATCCGGATGGCGGTGCGGTCGTCCGTGGCCGTAAGGAGCTCCACCGCCAGGCGGCCGCTCTCCATACGCCCGGCGGCGTTGATGCGCGGACCAATTTTGAAGACGATATCGTCAATGCCAATGTGCCCGGGTTCCAGTTTGGCCAGGTTAATCATGGCCAGCAGGCCCTTGCGCGGGTTCTCGTTCAGGCGTTTGAGGCCATAGTGCGCCAGAATGCGGTTCTCTCCGGTCATGGATACCAGGTCCGAGGCGATGGACACCACCTGCAAATCCAGCAGCGGCTCCAGCAGGGAGAATTCCAGGCCGTATTTCTGCACATAGCCCTGGGCCAGCTTGAAGCCCACGCCGCAACCGCAAAGGTCGTCGAATGGATAATGGCAGTCCTCCCGCTTGGGGTCCAGAATGGCCACCGCATGGGGCAGTTCCTCCTCCGGCAGGTGATGGTCGCAGATGATGACCTCGATGCCCTTGGTGCGGGCATACTCCACTTTGTCGATGGCCTTGATGCCGCAGTCCAGCGTGATAACCAGGCCTATCCCGTTGTCCGAGGCCCAGTCCAGTGCCTTGTATGACAGGCCGTAACCTTCGTCGTAACGGTCCGGGATGTAAAAATCCACCTTGGAGGTGAAGCGTTTGATAAAGGAATATACCTGCGCTACAGCCGTGGTGCCATCTACGTCATAGTCCCCATAGACCAGAATCTTTTCCCCGGAAGTGATGGCTGCGTGAAGGCGTTCCACCGCCTTGTCCATGTCTTTCATGAGGAAAGGGTCATGGAGGTCCTCCAGGCGGGGACGGAAGAAAGTACGGGCCTCCTCAAACGTGGACACACCGCGCTGGATAAGAAGCGCCGCCAGCACCCGGTCTATGCCGAGCTCTGTGGAAAGCTGTTCCACGCGTTCCTGCGCGGGAGCGTCTTTCAAGGTCCATTGTCTGTCAACCGTGCCCATAGTCTTACAAAGGTAGGCAATCTACGGCAGAATTACAAACAGGAAATGATAATCTCATCGGCAATTTCCTCCGGCGAGCAGCCGTCGGTATCCAGAATAATATGGGCGGCCTGCTCATAGAGCGGGATCCTCTGCTCCAGCCTTTCCGCGAAGCTTTCGTCGGCTAGCGGGCGTCCTTCCGTCTGTCCTTCTATGCGGCTCTGAAGGGTTTCCAGCGTAGCCCTCAGCCAAATGCAGAGCGTTTTATCCTGCAACAAGCCAACGGCACCGGGCACCGTTATCGTCCCTCCGCCCAGGGCTAAAATGGCCGTACTTTCGGCATATTTTTTTACCGTTTCTTCCAGGATTTTTTTTTCCATAAGGCGAAAGGCCGCTTCGCCATCAGTCTCAAAAATCTGCGGGATGGTCTTCCCGGTCTTTTTCTCGATGAGTACGTCCAAATCCAGAAAGGGACAGCCCAGGGCGTCGGCCACCAGACTTCCCACCGTGCTTTTTCCGCACCCCATGTATCCGGTTAGTGTAATGAGCATGATAAAAAAATACTTTTTTCTGAACAGAGTAAAAACCACAAAAGAATACCGGACGTTATTATAATAGCGGCGTCATGTACAGCGGGAGATAGACGAGCCCGTCTTTCTGCTCATAATCACGAATCCTAAAATTTTCTGAAGGCAATTTGTACACCTTTCCGCGATTTTTAACAAGTACAAATATACACCTTTCCGCGTTTTTTTGCAAAATCCAATTACGCGAAATCGGCCCAAAACGCGTAAAGGCGTGCAGCGACGCGCATGGTGTAACGC
>DFFY01000062.1:0-4514 GCA_002371115.1 Bacteroidales bacterium UBA3764 | reverse complement strand
CGCGAAATCGGCCCAAAACGTGTAATGGCATGCTTGAGCTAATGGGATAGAGGAGCACGTGAGCCGATAGGAGGAGCAAGGGCGGGATGCGAACAGGCTGGTGGCAGAACGCAAAAAAGGACAATGCAAGCGCCCCTATCTGTCATAGCGAAACAGCATATAATCGGTTGAAACAGCAAAAAATCATGTGAAACAACACATTTTTTTTTACGATGCTTGCTTTTCCCAACCAAACCCTTTATGTTTGGCGTCCGGTATCCTAATGGTATCGGTCATTCATGATGGGACATCACAGAAAAGAGCGGGAGCGTTATCAGACCTGGGAAAAAGGAAACTACCACTTCATTACCGATGGGTGGAAAGAAGGCATGTTGTTCCACACACTGGGACAATATGCGTACGGGATGGTTTTAATCGGGCTTCTCACCCTGAAATTTGGCATTCGCATCTTTTCCTTTTCCCTCATGTCCAATCACCTCCATATTGTATTGGAAGGAACGGGACGCTCGTGTGTGGAGGCGTTCAATTATCTTCGGCAAAAAATAACCCGGCGCCTGGTTCAAGACGGTTATCCACCCGTTCCCGATGACTACTGGTTCAAGCTGGTTCCCATTGAAAGCGACCAGCAGCTAAGGAAAGAGATCATCTATGTGGACCGAAACGCCTTTGAATGGCAAATCTGTATTCCTTCCGGGTACCCGTGGGGCAGCGCCTACTTGCAGTATTCGCGAATTGGGAAGATGATTGCCGGGACGCGAGCGGGTGATATGTCCAAACGAAAACTGGAGGAACTTACCGGAAGCCGCATCCCCATACCGCCTCACTGGGAGTTCCACCCCACCTACGGCCTTCTACCCTCATCCTTTGTCGATTATTCTGCTTTCTATAGATTGTTTCCCAGCGCCAAAGACTACCAAAGCAGACTGGTTAAAGACTACGAGAGCTATGTGGCCGTGGCAAAAGCCCTGGATGAAGTTCCCGTGTTCTCTGACGAGGAGGCCGGAGACATCCTGAGGAACATACTACGTGACCTGTATGAGGGGCGGCGGCTGAAAGAATTGGGGAACAATGAGAAGGGGCAGATAGTGGGCGTCCTTGCCAAAACGTATCTGATGCCGGTATCGCAAATTGCGCAGATACTTTCTATGTCTGAGCGACTGGTCCAACAATTCCTTCGTTCCAAAGACTATGGCAAATTCCACTGATGCACGGCGTTACGCGTTATAGCCCCAAAGTGCGTAGACGCGTGCATGTGTGTGCAAGGCGTAACGCGAAATCGGCCCAAAACGCGTAACACCGTGCTTGGGCCGATAGGATAGAGCGGCGCTGGGACCAGGGCACTTGGGCCGATAGGATTAGTGCGCGAATGACCGGTTAGAACAGCGTAGGTTCCCAGTCGTCGAAGTCCACGGCGCCTTGGTCGGTGGGGGTGTCCTTCAGGAGGTCCGCCGCCTGGCCGGTTTGCTCGATGGGCTCTGCCTGCAGCTCTTCCTCGGGGAGGAAGTCCATGTCGATGGCTTCTTCCTCCAGACCTTCCGCCACTACGGGCGCCTCGGGCTCCAGGTCATCCTCCGGCTTGTGCAGCGGCTCGCCGAACGCCACGGCCTTCAGGTCCATGTTGGAGCACTTCTTGCCCTTGGCGGTGAGCCCCTTCTTGGCGATAAACTCTTCTACGTCAACGGTTTCCGAATCCCGGTGGCTGAACTTTCCGCCGAAGGTGAGCACCATCTGCGGATGCCGGTCGGCCGATATGTCCACCAGGCGGGAGCCGCGGGCATCGGCAATGAACAGGACCGGCGTGTTGTTGCTTTCCGTGAAGCTGAAGCGCTTGACATAGAAGGCCTTGGCGGCGTTGTCCCAGTACAGGACGGAGTAAATGCGGGCGGGGTCGAATTTCTCTATGCGCACGACGTCTCCCTGATACTTGTTCACCAGGTCGTAGGAGGTGGTGTAGTAGGTGCCGTCCGCGAACACTGCCAGTACGCGGTCTTCGCCGGAGAATTTGCCCAGCAGCTCGCCGCGGCCTTCCTCGTTGAGGCGCTGGATGTCCGGATCCCACCAGATGTCCTTGCCCTCCAGGGTGGTGACACCCTTGGACTTGAGCTGAATTTTGGCGATGGCGTTCTTGGTGACCAGGTTGCCCCTGGAACCGCGTCCTTTGATGGCCAAGGAGCTGAAGTCCCATTCCATGCTGGTTTTCTTGAGGCCCTTCTTGGGACGGAACTGGATACGTACGGTCTCCGCTTCTCCGTTGTGGTTCACGGTGAACCAGAGGATGCGGGTGCCATCGGCCCCGGGCGTAATGTCGTAATCCTTGTCACGCGTGACGGAGGTGATGGCAAAACGCTTGGCGTAGTGGGCCGGGCCCTTGCCGTCGCGGTAGATGACGTTGTAGATGGTGCGTTCGTCGCCACGGGTGAACACGCCGGCATACAGCAGGTCTTTCCAGAAGAAAGCCTTGTCCTGCACCTTGGTAACGCGGAATTTGCCGTCTTTGGCAATGACGATAATCTCGCTCAGGTCCGAGCAGTCGCATACGTACTCGCCCTCGTCCCGGCGCAGGCCGATTCCCACGAAGCCTTCCTCCAGGTTGGCGTACAGTTTGGCGTTGCTCGCCACCACCTTGGTGACGGTGATGTTCTCCAGGGAGGAGATTTCCGTCAGGCGCGGCCACTGGGCGCCGTATTTCTTCTTGAGCCCGCTGAACCACTCTATGGTGAACTCCGTCAGGTGCTCCAGGTGGTCCCGCACCTGCTTCATCTCATCCTCCAGGGCGTAGATTTTCTCGTCCAGGGCCTTGGTGTCGAACTTGGAAATTTTGCGTACCGGTTTTTCCACCAGCTTGAGGATGTCCTGCATCACAATTTCCCGGTGCAGGAGGTCCTCATAGTTTTTCATCTGGGACAGGATGTCTTCCAGCTGCTCTTCCCAGCTCTTCTGGTTCTGTTCCAGGACCTTATAGATGCGGTTCTCGAAGAAGATGCGCTCCAGGGAGGTGTAGTGCCAGTCCTCTTCCAGTTCCGCGAGCTTGTATTCCAGCTGGGCCTTGAGGATGTCGCGCGTGTGCCAGGTGTCGTACTCCAGAATCTCGTTCACGGTGAGGAACACCGGCTTGTTGTCCCGGATGACGCAGGCGTTGGGCGCAATTTTGGTCTCGCACTCGGTGAAGGCGTACAGCGCGTCTATCGTCTTGTCCGGAGAGACATCGGCAGGAAGATGAATCACAATTTCCACTTTGTCGGTGGTCATGTCTTCAATCTTCTTGATGTTGATTTTTTTCTTGTCCTTGGCCTTGAGAATGCTGTCGATGATGGCGTGCGACGTTTTTCCGTAGGGGATTTCCGTGATGGTGATGGTGCTCTTGTCCACCTTGTTGATGCGGGCACGCACCTTTACCATGCCGCCGCGCTTGCCCTGGTTGTATTTGGAGCAGTCTGCGATACCGCCGGTAGGGAAGTCCGGCAGAATCTCGTACGGCTTGCCTTTCAGGATGGCGATGGAGGCGTCGATGAGTTCGTTGAAGTTGTGCGGCAGAATCTTGGAGCTGAGGCCGGCGGCAATGCCTTCCGTGCCTTGCGCCAGCAGCAGCGGGAAGCGCACGGGCAGTTCCGTGGGCTCCTGGTTGCGGCCGTCGTAGGAGGTCATCCAGGGCGTCACTTTCTTGTCGAAGACCACCTCCTTGGCGAACTTGGACAGGCGGGCCTCGATGTAACGCGGGGCGGCGTTGGAGTCTCCGGTGAGGATGTTGCCCCAGTTACCCTGGCAGTCTATCAGGAGGCCTTTCTGGCCCAGCGTGACCAGGGCGCCCAGGATGGAAGCGTCGCCGTGCGGATGGTACTGCATGGCCTGGCCCACGATGTTGGCCACCTTGGTGTAGCGGCCGTCGTCCATTTCCGCCATGGTATGCAGTACGCGCCGCTGAACCGGTTTGAAACCGTCAACGATATGCGGTACGGCGCGGTCCAGGATGGTGTAAGACGCATAGTCCAGGTACCATTCCTTGAACATGCCGGACAACTTGTACTTGCTGGAGTCACTGCCCAGCAGTTTCTCGAATTTGCCCGACGCAGCAGCGTCTTCTCCCAGTTCCTCGTCGTCCTCTTCCGGGGAGGGTTTGATGTCGTCCCAATCTTCTGCCATAAATATCAATATTCATATCCGAAGCGGCGGAGTTCCTTGCGGCTCTCGCGCCAGTCGGGGTCCACTTTTACAAAGGTACTCAAAAAAACCTTTTTTTGGAAAAAGTCTTCCATTTCCAGGCGAGCCTCCGTGCCCACTTTTTTGAGCATTTTTCCGCCCTTCCCAATGATAATGCCTTTCTGGGAATCGCGCATCACGTAAATGACGGCGGAAATCTCATAGCGGTCTTCACCCTCGTGGAAGGCTTCAATGGACACCTCGCAGGAGTAGGGGATTTCCTCGCTGTAGTTGAGGAAAATCTTCTCCCGCAGGATCTCGGAGGCGAAGAAGCGCAGGTTTTTGTCCGTGAACTGGTCTTTGTCGAACCAGGCCGG
>DFFY01000012.1:248-9038 GCA_002371115.1 Bacteroidales bacterium UBA3764 | reverse complement strand
TTGCCGCTTTCCTCGGAGGTCTTTTTGGCTTCCTCGTACATTTGCTGGATGAGGTCGTCCGCATCTACCACCGTACCTTCGCGGGATTTCATCTTGCCTTCCGGGAGCTCCACCATGCCGTAGGACAGGTGGTAAATCTGGTCCGCCCAGGCAAAGCCCAACTTTTTGAGGATGAGCTTGAGCACCTGGAAATGGTAGTCCTGCTCGTTGCCCACCACATACACGTGGGAGTCCAGCTTGAAGTTGGCGAAACGGCGTTCTGCCGTGCCCAGGTCCTGGGTGATATAGACGGAAGTGCCGTCTCCGCGAAGCACCAGTTTGCGGTCCAGGCCGTCCGCCGTTAGGTCACACCACACGGAGCCGTCCGGGTCCTTCACAAAGACGCCTTCCTGCAACCCCTTCTGCACCAGTTCCTTGCCCAGAAGGTAGGTCTCACTCTCGTGGTCCACCTGGTCAAAGCTGATGCCCAGGGCAGCGTACGTCTCGTCGAAGCCCTTGTACACCCAGTCGTTCATCATGGCCCAAAGTTGCCGCACATGCGGGTCTCCGGCTTCCCAGTCCACCAGCATTTTGTGCACATCGTCAATCACCTCCGGGTGCTCCTTTTCCATCTTGGCATAGGCTACGTAGCAGTCCCCTACCAGATGGTCGCCCTTTTTGCCCGTGCTCTCCGGCGTGGCGCCGTTGAAACACTTTTCCCAGGCGTACATGCTCTTGCAGATGTGGACGCCACGGTCGTTCACGATGGTGGACTTCACAACCTCATTGCCGCAGGCCTTCAGGATGCGGGAAACGCTGTCTCCCAGGAGGTTGTTGCGGATGTGCCCCAGGTGCAGGGGCTTGTTGGTGTTGGGGGAAGAGAATTCCACCATGATGCGCTTGCCCGTGGAGGGAAGCTGGCCGAAAGCTTCATCGGCAGCAATGCCTTGCAGGGCCTCGTTCCAGTACACCGGCGAGAAAGACAGGTTCAGGAAGCCCTTCACGCTGTTGTAAGCGGCGATTTCCGGCACGTTGGCCACCAGCCACTGCCCGATGGCGTTACCGGTGGCGTCCGGCGCCTGACGGGTGATCTTGAGGAGCGGGAAGGTGACCAGGGTGTAGTCTCCCTCGAACTCCTTGCGGGTAACAGAAACCTGAAGCGACGTTTCCGCCACTTCAGTTCCATAAATAGCTTGAATGGCCGCTGCGGCCTTCTGCTGAATAAAGGCTTCCGGCGTCATCCCAGGTACGATTTAAGGAGTTTGCTGCGGGACGGGCTCTTGAGGCGACGGATGGCCTTTTCCTTGATCTGGCGCACACGCTCACGGGTGAGGCCGAAGCGCTCGCCAATCTCCTCCAGGGTCATTTCCTGGCAGCCAATACCAAAGAAGCTCTTGATGATTTCCCGTTCTCGGTCCGTCAGGGTGCTCAGGGCACGCTCAATCTCCGTGTTCAGGCTCTCGTTCACCAGGCCCCTGTCCGCGCTGGGAGAATCGTCATTGGGGAGCACGTCCAGCAGGCTGTTGTCCTCCCCTTCCACGAACGGGGCGTCCACGCTCACGTGGCGGCTGCCTACGCGGAGGGTATCGGAAATCTTGTCCTTGGGGACGTCAATCATCTCCGAGAGTTCCTCGTTGGAAGGCTGACGCTCGTTCTCCTGCTCGAATTTGGACAGGGCCTTGTTAATCTTGTTCAGGGAGCCCACCTGGTTCAGGGGCAGGCGCACAATGCGGCTCTGTTCTGCCAAAGCCTGGAGAATGCTCTGGCGAATCCACCACACGGCGTAGGAGATGAATTTGAAACCACGGGTTTCGTCAAACTTTTCCGCCGCCTTGATAAGGCCCAGGTTGCCCTCGTTGATGAGGTCCGGCAGGCTGAGGCCCTGATTCTGGTACTGCTTGGCCACGGAAACCACGAAGCGCAGATTCGCGCGGGTGAGTTTTTCCAGGGCTTCCTGGTCTCCTTTACGGATGCGCTGGGCCAGTTCCACTTCCTCGTCCGGGGTGACCAGCTCTTCACGGCCAATCTCCTGCAGGTACTTGTCCAGCGACGCGCTCTCGCGGTTGGTGATGGATTTGGTAATTTTAAGTTGTCTCATTATACAATAAAAATTTCGGTCGGTTCCTTGTGTAAGAAACCGACCGGATTTCAAGTGCTTATCGGCAGTTCCTTACTTGCCGAAGCCAAAATAGAACGCTCTGCCGTTTTGGTCCACACCTTCGATGTAAACCGCACGCGATGCCTTCTTTGCCTTGGCAACGACATCCTCGGGGCTGGAAACGGCCGATCCGTTCACATAGGCGATGATACCGCCCTTTTCTGCACCGGCCTCCGCCATTTTGCCGCTGCCCAGGGAAACAATTTCCACACCCGAGCGCAAGCCCAGTGCTTTCAGTGTTTCAGGGTTGGCGGCCTTGAGACGGGCGCCGTAGAAAGCGATGGAACCGTCCAGGTCTGTTTCGCCGTTTTGTGTGGCTGCAGCCTGGAATTCCACAGTGGTTTGCTGCTGCTTTCCGTCCCGGATAAAGCTAATGACAGCCTTGTCTCCGGGGTGGTAGCTGCTCACCTTTGCCTGGACGGAAGAAGCGTCCGTAATCTTCTGGCCATCAATGGCTACAATGACGTCGTTCTTCTGCAGGCCGGCTTTCTCGGCGGCGCTTCCCTTCATAACCTCGTTAATATATACGCCTGCGACGGCAGAAAGTTTCATTTCGTCCGCAAACTTCTTGTCCACGGAGCCCATGCTGATGCCCAGCACGGCGCGCTTCACGGAGCCGTAGTCCATGAGGTCTTCGGCCACTCTCTTGACAATATTCACGGGAACGGCGAAGGAATAACCGGTGTAGGAGCCGGTCTGGCTCACAATAGCGGTGTTGATGCCCACCAGCTCGCCTTTCTTGTTCACGAGGGCGCCACCGGAGTTGCCGGGATTCACGGCTGCATCGGTCTGGATGAAGGACTCAATCTTGAACTCGCCGGAGTAGTCCGGCATGCTACGGCCCTTGGCGCTCACGATACCGGCGGTGATGGTGGAACGGAGCTGGGCGCCCAGCGGGGAGCCGATGGCCAGCACCCATTCACCTAAGCGCAGGGCGTCGCTGTCGCCCAGCGGGATGGTGGGAAGGTCGGTGGCATCCACCTTAATAATAGCTACGTCCGTTGCAGGGTCCGTGCCCACCACGGTGGCGTCGTACTGCTGGTTGTTGTTCAGGGTCACCTGGATTTTGCTGGCGCCGCTGACCACGTGGTTGTTGGTGACGATGTAGCCGTCCGGGCGGATGATGACCCCGCTGCCGCTGCCTTTTTGCTCGCGCTGCTGCGGCATGCTGTATTCATCGCCGAAGAAGAAACGGAAAAACGGGTCGATGTTCTGGTACTGCTGGCGGCTCTGGACCGTCACCTCTACATATACGACGGCCTCCACGGCGCTTTCTGCCGCATAGGTGAAGTCAGGATAGTCAGTTTCTGCCAAATTGACAGTGCGGTATTCCACGGAATTGCCAGAGGCGTCCTTCACGACGCTCATGGGCTCGGAACTGGTCTGGGGAGCGGTCGCCTTCACCACGCCGAATGCAGTGAGGCCTCCTGCCAGAATAGATAAAAGTACAGTCGTCATAGGTTTCATATATCTGCGTTTAATTTTTTCCGCAGGCAAGTTACTCAAAAGTTATGCCATTTGAGAGAAATTGCTTATATTTGTGAGCTAAGACATATTGATGATTAAAAAGAACGCCATATGAACCTGACCATTTCCAGCACCAATCTCCTGAAGGCCCTGATGGATGTATCCAAGGCCATTCCGTCCAAGTCTCCGCTTCCCATCCTGGAAAACTTCCTGTTTGTCCTCAAGGATGGCCGGCTGGAAATCACCGCATCGGACAGTGAACTCACCCTGCGCACCGCCATCGAGGTGGACGGTCCCCAGGAAGAGGGTTCCATCGCCGTTCCGGCCCGCCACATGACAGACCTCCTGAAAGAACTGCCGGACCAGCCGGTAGGCATCAAAACCATCTCGGACAGTTCCTTCGAGTGCAGCTGGGCCAGCGGTAACTCCGTGCTCCCCTATTTCCCGGCGGCCGACTATCCGGAAATCAAGACCACCGGAGAGGATGCCCTCAAGGTCACCTTCCCGGCAGAAAGCCTCACAGACGGCATCCAGGGCACCATTTATGCCACGGCGGATGACGAAATCCGTCCGGCCATGAACGGTATATTCTTCGATATCGACCTGGACAGCACCACGCTCGTGGCGTCAGATTCCCACAAACTCATCTGCTATACCACCAAGGACGTAAAGGCCACGGAGAAGGCCTCCTTCATCCTGCACAAGAAACCGGCCGGCGTGCTGCGTTCCATCATCGGCAAGGATGTGGAGAATGTGGAAATTGCCTTTGACAGCACCACCGCCCAGTTCACCTTTGGCGCCACCACCATGGTGTGCCGCCTGGTTGTGGGCAAATATCCCAAGTACCGGGATGTCATTCCCACGGGCAACGCCAACATCCTGCAGATAGACCGCCAGCTGCTGCTGAACACCGTCAAACGCGTGGCCGTGTGCGCCAACAAAGCCTCCAACCACATCAAGTTCACCCTGCAGGAGGGCCAGCTGGAGATTAGCGCGCAGGACCTGGGCTTTGCCCTGGCCGCTTATGAGAAAATTAGCTGCAACTACGCCGGAGATGCCCTCACCATTGGCTTCAAGAGTACCTTCCTCACGGAAATCCTGGCCAACATGAGCTGCAATACGCTGGTTATCAAGTTTGCCGATGCCCGCCGCGCCGCCCTTATCCTCCCCGCGGAGGAAGAAGCGGATACGGAGAAGGTTTGTGGAATTCTGATGCCCATAATGATCCAATAAAACATGGAACTGAATTTACAGAGGCCGTTGCTCTTTTTTGACATAGAGAGCACCGGCCTTAATATTCCTACCGACGGCATCATCGAGCTCAGCTTCGTAAAGGTGATGCCCGGCGGTGAGGTGAACATAAAAACCTGGAAAATCAAGCCCTGGGATTACGTGAACCACTGCGTGATTCCCATCAATCCGCAGGCGTCGGAGGTAAACGGGGTAAAGGACGAGGACCTGGTGAACTGTCCCAAGTTCATCGAGGTGCTGCCGGAAGTGGCCTCCTGGCTCCAAGGCAGCGACCTGGCCGGCTTCAATTCCGCCAAGTTCGACCTCCCCATGCTGGCAGAGGAAATTGAGCGCGCCCGTGCGTACTCCGTCTCCCGCCTCTCCAGCGAGACCGCCCGCGCCAAGGCCCAGGAGATGATAGACTGCATCGACCAGTTGGACCTGCATGCCTGCAAAATGGTGGATGTCCAAAATATCTATCACCACTTTGAGCCCAGGAACCTCCGGGCCGCCTACCGTTTCTACTGCGGCGGAAAGGACTTCGAGAACGCCCACACGGCAGAGGCGGACACCCTGGCCACCTATGAGGTCCTGAAAGGCCAGCTGGAGCGCTATCAGGCACCCACAGAATTCCAGCAGGAAGTGCTGAAAAACGACGTGGACGCCCTTTCCAAGATTGGCCCGCGCACCCGCAACGTGGACTTCGCCGGCCGCCTGGTGTACAACGACGCCGGTGAGGCTATCGTCAGTTTTGGCAAGCACAAGGGCAAGACCGCACGGGAAGTTTGGAACACGGAGCCGGCCTACTTTGCTTGGATTGAGAGCGGCGACTTCACCCTGGACACCAAACGCCAGTTCGCCCGGCTCAAAGCCCAGTTCCAGAAGGAGCGCAAAGAAGCCCTGAACCGGCCTGCCACCGCAGACGAACTGCAAGGGCTGGCCAGCAAATTCAACAACGGAAAATTATTCTAACGGCAGATAGTAATGCAGCGGGGCCTCTCCAACGGTCCCGTTCATTATTTTTACAAGGTCCTCCAGGATAAGGTCCGGACGCACGGGACCGCTTTCCCAATAGCCGTTGCCGCCACCGGACGTGCGCTGCAGCGTGTTGTTCCAAACAGCTTTGTCCAGCACCGGGAACGCTGCAAACAGCGGATGGATGCCGCGCAGCTGTTCCTTGGTGCTGCACCAGCCGGGATGCAGCCACACATCGGCCTCCTGCGCATATCCATAGGCGGTTTCCAGACTGACGATGGACGATTCCTGCTTCCCGGGAACCGCACCCAGGAGCTCGCCGCCGGCATCCCGGACGAGCCGCGCCATGTAATTGTCGCCGCCGGGAATGAACCATTGGTCCGCGTAAGGGATGTTGATGAGCACCTTATGGGTCACTTCCGGCTGTACGGAAGCCAGGTAACGGTCCCGTACGGCGCAGAAGACGGAATCGGCCACAGTCTCGCGGCCTGTGAGCGCGCCAAAGAGTTTCACGTATTCCGCGCGCGCCAGCGGATGGTTCTCCAGATGCTCGCTCAGCACCACGGTCCGGATGCCCAGTTCCCGCAGCTTGGCCAGATACGGCGGCTCCACCCCACCTATATTATAAGTAAGGAAAAGGTCCGGACGGGCCTTGACAATGGTTTCATAGTCCAACGCAGCGTCATAGCCCACCTCGGCGGCCAGCGGCGGGCTCTGCTGCAGGAAGGTCCTGCCGGACACGCCCACAATGGTGGAATCCGCGCCGATGGCATGCAGGAATCCTATGTAGGAGCTGGACATGCATACCAGCGCCTTGAACGGCCCCTGTAAGGTGTCCACGCCCCCGCCCGGCGCCGTCACGAGCACCTTGCCGTCCTGCAGGCTGAACCAGCGGGCATACTCCATACCGCTGTCCGGCTGCCCCGGCGTGGTGCCGCAGGCGGCAAAAAGCAGTCCCGCAAAAGCTGCTATGATGCTATTTCTCAAGCGTTTCACGCCACAATTTGAATGGATTCCGAAGCAAATGTGAATTGTAGAACCGCCGGTCGCCCGTCACTTCCCTGCCCAGCCACGCCGGCCGCTCAAAAGGCTCATCCGGCCGCTCCAGCTCAATTTCCGCCATCACCAGTCCCTCATTCTCTCCATAAAACACATCTACCTCAAAGAATTTCTCTCTGTCTGGGCATATACCCTCCGAAACCTGTGGCCGCCCATGGCCACATGAATGGGAGGGGCCCGCAGACGGAAGGGACGGAGGGAAAACTTGTTTTTCATCCGGAACTTCTGGCTGTGGGAGGGACGAAGCGAAGCGAAGGGTTTCGGAGGGTATATGCCCAGACGGAACAAGATAGCGGGTTTTTTCTATGGAGCCGCCGCGGCAGAGAAGGAAGAGCTCCTGAGCGTCCTCCAGCGGGATTTCGCGTTCCCACTCATGGCGGGAGATACCGTCCACGGACGGTCCCTTGATGGTCAGGAAACCCTGCTTGTCCCGGATGCGCACGCGCACCGTGTTGCCGCCGTCGTGGGCAATATACCCTTGTTTGATTTCATAGGCCTTAACGGCCAAATCCTTGAAACCGAGGTCCTTGACCAGGAATTTTCTTTCTGTCTCTATATGCATTACATGAGCCACTTAGACATGTCTTTGCCGGCAGAGAGCCCCTCCCGGATTTCCGTGGAAGAAATGGTAACCAGCGGCGCCTTCAGCAGTACGATACGTGCACCGGGGCATTTTTTCAGGAGGCGTGCACGGGCATGGCCGCGGTGGTAACCCTTCCGCGGGAACACCGCCACCCCGAACTCCGTGAGAATGCGCTCATAATAGCGCCAGCCATCGAAAACGGTCAGGTTATCCGCGCCGATAATCAACGTAAATTCATGCTGCGGTTCCCGCTGCTGCAGCACCTCCAGCGTGCGGATGGTGTACTGCGGCGGCGTCATGTGGAGTTCCACATCCTCTACCCGGACACGCAGGTCCGGATGGCGCGCCACGGCCTCCAGGGCCGCATTGAAGCGGTCTTTTCCCGCCGGCAGGCTGTGCCGGTCCTTGAACGGATTCTGCGGTGTAACCACCAGATACACCTGGTCAAAGCCCGCTTCCCTTGTAAGGAAACGGACAATGGCCTCGTGCCCCTTATGGAGCGGATTGAAAGACCCGCTATATACCGCAATTTTCATACAGGTCAAAGGTACGAATATTTTTCGTATATTTGTATGATTCTAACGTCAGTAAACATGTCTGGAAAAGTACTTATCTTCTCGGCGCCCTCCGGTTCGGGCAAGAGCACCATCGTCAATCATATTCTGGGGCTGCATCCGGAGATTGAATTCTCCGTATCGGCCACCTCACGCCCGCCCCGGGGAACGGAGCAGGACGGTGTAGAGTACCTTTTTTACAGTGCCGATACCTTCCGCCGGCTGGTGATGGAAAACAAATTCGTGGAATTTGAAGAGGTTTACCCGGACCGCTTTTACGGCACCCTCAAAAGCGAAGTGAACCGCATCTGGAGCAAGGGGCACGTCATCATTTTTGACGTGGACGTGAAAGGCGGCGTATCCCTGAAGAAGTATTTCGGCGATGCCGCCCTTTCCGTGTTCATCCAGGCGCCGTCCGTGGAAGAGCTGCGTAAACGCCTCATTGCCAGGGCCACAGACACGGCCGATGCCATTGAAACGCGCGTAGCCAAAGCTGCGGAGGAAATGACCTATGCTCCCAAGTTCGACCAAGTGCTCATCAACGATGACCTCCAGACGGCCTTCTGCGAAGCCGAGGCCATGGTGAATGCTTTCTTGGAGGCTTAATCCTTTGAAAATATTTTAAAAATCCGTATTTTTGCAAGCTATTAGAAAATTTAGATTACTAATCCAATAAAAACTATGGTTTCTTACAAAGAACTGGGCCTTGTAAACACCCGCGAAATGTTCGCCAAGGCCATTAAGGGCGGTTACGCCATCCCTGCATTCAATTTCAACAACATGGA
>DFFY01000012.1:0-195 GCA_002371115.1 Bacteroidales bacterium UBA3764 | reverse complement strand
ATGGAGCAGCTCCAGGCCATCATCATGGCTGCTGCAGAGACCAAGAGTCCCGTTATCCTCCAGGTTTCCAAGGGTGCCCGTAACTACGCCAACTCCACCCTCCTCCGCTACATGGCGGAAGGTGCCGTAGCATACGCCAAGGAACTGGGCTGGGAGCATCCCCAGATTTGCCTCCACCTGGACCACGGCGACAGC